>JAYVWD010000346.1:0-7280 GCA_043786345.1 Pseudomonadota bacterium | reverse complement strand
CGCGCGCGCTGCCCGGTCTGGCGACGAAAACCTTGCTGCAGCTCGGCCGGATCGAGTCCCTGGCGCGGGCCTGGCGCGACCGCAAGAGCTTCCTCTTCATCGGCCGCCACCTGTTTCACCAGACGGCGTGCGAGGGCGCGCTCAAGCTCCGCGAATTGGCGTACGTCAATGCGGAAGGCTATGCCGCCGGCGAGCTGAAGCACGGCAGCATCGCGCTGATCGACGACGGCTTTCCGGTCATCGCCATCGCGCCGCGGGGGCCGACCGCCGCGAAGATGGCGTCGAGCATCCACGAGGTCCGCGCCCGCGGCGCCCGCGTCCTCGGGATCATCACCGAAGGCGACGGCGCGATGGCCGCGCTCTGCGACGAAGCGGTCGCGATCCCCGCGAGCATGGAGGCGCTGGCGCCCATCCTCGCGGCGATCCCGCTGCAGATCTTCGCGTATTCGTTGGCGAAGGAGCTCGGGCGGCCGATCGACCGGCCGCGCAACCTCGCCAAGTCCGTCACCGTCGAGTGAGGGCCTACAGCAACGTCCCCTTGAGGATGATGCTCGCGACCGTGAAGTAGATCACCAGCCCCGAGACGTCCACGAGCGTCGCCACGAACGGCGCCGAGGCCGTCGCGGGGTCCAACTTCAGCCGCCGGAGGAGGAACGGCAGCATCGAGCCGCTCAGGCTGCCCCACAGCACGACGCCGATGACGCTGATGCCGACGGTGAAACCGACCTGGATGAAGTGGGGGCCGTAGAGCGTCGACCGCGTCGGCCAAAGGAGGATGCGCATCAGGCCGATGGAGCCGAGGATCAGGCCGAGCGCCGAGCCGACGACGATCTCGCGCCGCAGCACGCGCCACCAGTCGCGCAAGCGGACTTCCTTCAGGGCGAGCGCGCGGACGACGAGCGTCGACGCCTGCGAGCCGCTGTTGCCGCCGCTCGAGATGATCAGGGGGATGAAGAGCGCCAGCACGATGGCCTTCTCGATCTCGTGCTCGAAGTACCCCATCGCCGTCGCCGTCAGCATCTCGCTCACGAACAGCACGATGAGCCAGCCCGCCCGCTTGCGGATCATCGCCGGCAGCGAGATGTCGAGGTACGGCGCGTCGAGGACCTCGGTGCCGCCCATCTTCTGGATGTCCTCCGTGGCCTCCTCCTCGACGACCTCGACGATGTCGTCGAGGGTGATGATCCCCTTCATGTGCCCGTCGGCGTCCACGACCGGGATCGAGATCAGGCCGCCGCTGTGGGCGAACATGTCCTTGATGTCCCCCTGCGACATGGTGTCGGTCGCCGTGAGGACCGCGGTGCGCATCACGTCGCGCACCAGCTGGTTTCCGTCCGAGCCGAACATCTGCCGCAGGGAGAGGACGCCGAGCAGGAGCTGGGTGTTGTCCATGACATACGCATAGCGGAGGGTCTCGACCTGGCGCGCCTGCTTGCGCATGTAGCGGATCGCCTCGTCGACGGTGATGTCCGGGCGCACGCGGGCGAAGCGCGGATTCATCAGGCCGCCGGCGACGTCCTCCTGATAGGCGAGGAGCGCGTTGACCTCCTTGCGCGTCGGCTCGTCCAGGTACGAGAGGAACTTTTCCCGCAGGGTCGGGTCGGCGTTCTGGATCACGTCGGTGAGGTCGTCGGGGGGCAGGATGCGGACCCAGAGGCGCCGCTCGCCCTCGGGCACGGCCATGATCAGCTCGGCCTGGTCTTTCGCCCGGAGGCTCAGAAAAAAGTTGTCGGCGTCGGCGCGGGGCAGGTCGCAGAAGGCACGCGCCCGCTCTTCAGGCCGGAGCGACGCCCAGCTTTCGCGCAGCTCGATCAGCGGAACGCTGTGATATGACAGCGATTGTTGGGATGGTTGCGCGTCCATGCAAGGGTCCGCCTGAAAAAGGCCTTTGCCTGAAAGCCTTTTCGGGCGGCCGCGCAAATCTTTGAGTGAAGATCGTCGGATTCAAGAACAGCCCCGGCCTCAAAGCAACGGATCGCCCGTCCCTTCGAGGAAATCGAGGTCGCGGCCGAAGGTCTCGGCGAGGGGCAAGAGCGCGAGGAACGCGAGGACCGAGCAGCCGATGCCGACGTAGAGCGCGCTCCACACCATGCCGCGCTCGGCCTTGAGCTGCTTAAAGGTTCACCTGCATCCCGAGCTCCACGACCCGATCCGGCGGAATCCCGTAGTACGCCGTCGCCGACAGCGAGTTGCGCACGAGAAACGCGAATAGGACCTTGCGCCACCGCGCCATCCGCTCCGGCCCGTTGATCAGCAGGATGTCCCGCCCGAGGAAGAACGTCGTCCGGGCGTCGTCGTAGTTGATCCCCGCCTGGACCCGGCAGAGCCTCAAGATCTTCTCGACCTTCGGCGTCTGCATGAAGCCGAAGTGCGCGATGACCTCGTAGAATCCGACCCCTAAGTTCGTGACCTCGATCACGTCCTTCATCGGCATCACCGGGACGTCCTCGGTCACGATCGAAAGCAGCAGCACCTGCTGGTGCAGGACCTGCGTGTGGGTGAAGTGGTGCATCAGCGCCGGCGGCGCGACGCGCGGGTTCGAGGTCATGAAGATGGCGGTGCCGTCGACCCGGTGCGGCTTCTGCCGGGCCATGACCTTGACGAACTCCTGCACCGGGAAGAACTGCTGCTCGAGCTTGCGCACGAGCGCCGTCCGCCCGCGCTTCCACGTCACCATCACCGAGAAGACGACGGCGCAGATGCCGAGCGGGACCCAGCCCCCGTGCACGACCTTCGGGACGTTCGCGGTGAGGAACGGGATGTCGACGCAAAGCAGCGCGGCCAAAAGGGTATGGGCCTTCCAGGGCGGCCAGTTCCAGCGCTTGATGGCCACCTGGTGGATCAGGATCGAGGTGATCGTCATCGTCCCCATGACCGCGATGCCGTAGGCGGCGGCCAATTCCGACGAGCTCCGGAAGACGAGCACGAGGCTGATGCACGCGACCATCAACAGGAAGTTGATCTCGGGGATGTAGATCTGCCCTTTGTGCTCGCCCGAGGTGTGCACGATGGTGAGGCGCGGCGAGTAGCCGAGCTGGACCGCCTGTTGCGCCAGCGAGAACGACCCCGAGATCAGGGCCTGCGAGGCGATGATCGTCGCGACGGTCGAGATCGCGACCATCGGATAGATCGCCCAGTCGGGCGCCAGACTATAGAACGGGTTGGCCGCGGCGGCCGGTCCGGCGGCGATGATGTGCGCGCCCTGGCCGAAGTAATTGAGGATGAGGCTCGGAAAGACGATCGGATACCAGGCGTAGCTGATCGCCTTGCGCCCGAAGTGGCCCATGTCCGCGTAGAGCGCCTCGGCGCCGGTGATGCACAGCACGACGGCGCCCAGCACCAGAAACCCGTGAAAGCCGTGGGTGACCAGCAGCTTGATCCCGCGGAAGGGGTTGAGCGCCGCGAAGATGCCCGGGTGCGCGATGAGGTGCGGCACCGCGATCAGCGCGATGCTGGTGAACCAGATGAGCATCGCCGGCGCGAAGAGGACGGAGATGCGCGCCGTCCCCCGCTTTTGGATGGTGAAGATCCCGAACAGGATCGCGATCGTGATCGGGATCACGAAGGTCTTGAACGACGGCGTCGCGATCTCGAGCCCCTCGATCGCCGACAGGACGGAGATCGCCGGCGTGATCGTGCCGTCGGCGCCGAGCAGGCCGGTGCCGACCAGGGCGATCATCGCCGTGAAGGCGATCCCCTTGGTGGCGACGCGCGTCATCTGGCCCGGCGTCTTGCCGACCTGGCCGTGCTGCCCCGGCTGGCCGCGCGGCGACGTCAACGCCAGGAGGGCCAGGATGCCGCCCTCGCCCTTGTTGTCGGCGCGCATGACGAAGAAGAGGTACTTGACGACGACGACGAAGACGATCGTCCAGAAAAAGAGCGAGCAGATGCCGATGACGTTGTCCGGCGTCGGCGCCAGCCCGAACTCGGGGTTGAAGCACTCCTTGACGGCGTACAGGGGCGAGGTCCCGATGTCGCCGTAGACCACGCCGAGCGCGCCGAACGCGAGCAGCCAGACGCTTTGGCCCGTCGGCTTGTGCGGGTCCTGCGTCCCATGCACATCGCCGTGGCTCGTCGTCGGGACTTTGTTGGTGGTGTCAGACATGGCGCATCGCGTCCGCGATCACCATGCGGCTCGCCTTGCGCGCGCAGAACCAGGCCGTGACGGTGGCCAGCGCGGAGAGGACGAGCGCGCTCACGCCCCAAGCCACGGGCGCATACTTGACGCGAAGCATGATCGGCACCGAGAGGACCCCTGCACGATAGGTGAAGCCGAGCTTTCCGATCAGGAACGAGAGCACGATGGTCGCCACGAATCCGACGACGCAGGCGAGGAGGCTCAGGAAAAAACCCTCGCAGGCGAACACGAACATCAGCTCGCTCCGGAGGAACCCGAGGCTCCGAAGCGTGCCGATCTCGCGCGTGCGCTCGTTGACCGCTTTCATCATCGTATTGAAAACCGACATGACGCCGATCGTGACGACGATGGCCATAAAGAGGTTGCGGAAGACGGAGAGCAGCTGCATGCCGCCCTTTACGTAGGCCGCTAGCTTATGGTCCTGCCAGGGGACGATGTCCAGATCCAGTTTGTGGTCGATCTTGTAAGCCTCGAATCTCTTTATGAAACCTGAGACCTTGTCCTCGCCCGTGAGGTGCACCGCGATGCGCGTGATCTTCTTGGTGTCGAGGAGCTTCTGGGCGTCCTCGAGCGACAGGCTCAGGGCGCGCTTGTCCGCCTCGCGGAAGCCGGCGTCGATCAGGCCGATGAGCTCCAGGTCGATCGCGTTCACCTGCGCCATCTCGGTCGTGGCCGAGACCGTCAGGCGCGGCTGCTTGCAGGTGAAGGCGCGGTCTTCGGGGGTGTAGTTGCCGTCGGGCTGGATAAAGTCGTCCTTGGTCGAGGCCGTTTCGCACCCGAGCAGGCGCGCCATGCTGCGGCCGATCACGACGCTCGGCTTGGTCGCCAGCTGCAACGGCTTGCCGGCGACCGTGTTCCAGGCCCAACGCTCCCCGCGCGCGGCGAGGCCGTCGTCGATGTCATAGCCATGTCCCATGAAGACGGCGCTGTTGTTGTTGGCATAGACGAGGCCGGCGGCGTCGAGGAAGCGCACGCGCCGCACGAAGTCGGGGTCGGCCTTAAGAAACGCCTCGATCGCGGCCTGCTCCGGCTCGTCGAGCGAGTACTTCCACTGGTCCAGGTCGGCGTCCTGCTGGGCGCCCCGCTTCTCGATGATGACCTGCCCCATCATGCCGCGGGTCGAAAAACCGTCGGTATTGCGCGTCTGGAGCTCCTTGAGGAAGCCGTCGAAGAGCGAGACGGCGAGGAAGCCCGAGGCGATCGCCAGGATCGTCGCGAGGCTGTGCCGCCAGTTGCGCAGGACGTTCCGGCGCGCCATGGCGATCATGCGTTTCTTGGCTTCGAGGGTCGGGGTCACTCAGCGCACCAGGTTATTCACGTTGAAGAGGCTGCCTCCGAGCTTCTCCTGGCGCGGCGAGGCGTAGGAGATGGTCGTCCGGTTCTTGTCGTTCAAGGCATCGGTGATGATCATCTTGCTGACGAAGGGGTATTCCTTGCCCGCCGTCGTCATCTTGTTGCCGTAGTCGAACGTGGCGCGCTTGAAGACCTCGCCGCTCACCGTCAGGAACTCGGCCTTGACGCCGATCTTGCGGTCCTTCGCGATCCAGTAGCGGATGCCGTCGTAGGTGACGTTCTTGGCCTTGGCTTTCAGGTCGAGCTTCCAGGTATCGACGCCGCCGACCTTTTCCTCGCCGGTAACGGTGCCGGCGTAGTCGCGGAAGTAGTTGGTCGAGGCGATGTCGCCGTTGGCGGCCTGGCCCATGAGCTTCTGGCGGGCCGAGATGGCGACGGGTTTTTTGAGGCCCGGCTTGAAGAACCAGAGGTTCCGGTCGTTGAAGAGCATTATCTCGCCCTTGTTCTTCGCCGGGGCGGTGGCCTCGGCGAGGGCGTCCACGCCCTTGACCTTGACGCTGTAGCTGACCGTCGAGTCCTTGCCCTCCTCCTCGGTCTGGAGGTCGATGTTCCAGCTGATGCCCTCGTCGGCGGCGCCGCGGGCGCGGTCGGCCTCCTTGAGCAGGTCCTCGGCGGCGGGCTTGGCTTGGGCCAGCGCCACGCCGCCCCAAAACACGCCTAAGACGATCGCGAGTCCGGTCCGTTTCATCTGCAAAGTCCTTTCATCGATGGCTGCCCATGAGCAGTACCGTGATCTTTTGTTTGACGATGGTGCGCAGCGCGACGAGCACCGCCGCCACTGCCAGCGCGAAAATGAGCGCCGCGGCCCCGAGGATCACGGGCCCGTTGGGCGTGAGGATGAGCTGCATGCCGCCGGCGATCCCGGGCGGCTCAAAGCGGATGTCGGCGGTGTTGATGCCCCCGATCCCGGCCGCCGCGATCAGCGCGCCGGCCACCACCGAGATCGCGGTGAGCCCCAACATCTCCCGCAGGAACAAGGTCTTGATGTACCCCTGCGTGAAGCCGACGGAGCGCAGCATCCCGATCTCCTGCGAGCGCTCGATGATCGTCATCGTCGCCGAGTTGAAGATCGAGAAGATGATGACGGTCGCCAGGACGATCGTGATGAAGCCGACCATCGTCCGCAGGAACTGCATCGTCCCGGAGTAGAAGGGCCCGATGCGCTCGTCGTCCCAGCGGAAGATGTCGAAGTCGCCGCCCGAGGCCCGGAGCCGCGCGCTGACGCCTTCCACCGTGCTGTTGAGGTCCTTCGGGTCCTTGAGCCAGACGTTGTAGTAGGTGACGTTCTCGGTGTCGTAGAGCTTCTGGAGGAACCTGAGCGAGCTGGAGAGCGACGAGTTGTTCGTCTCGGTGACGCCGGTCGAGTAGACCGCGACGACCTCGCCGTCCACGGCCGACATCATGCCGGACCAGCTGCCCGAGACGAGCTGGACGTTCGCGTCGCCGCCGATCTTGTCCTTGGCATCCGCCGCCAGGCAGTCGGTGACGATCACCGGCTTGGCGCCTTGCGGGAACTCGTCGTGGACCTTTTGTTTGCCGATGAGCCGCGCCAGGCCCTCGCTCAAGGCGACGCCGCCGAGCGCCTCGGGATAGTTCCACAGGCCCTGGCCCTTGCGGACGTCCTTGATGTTCTGCGCCCACTGTTGCATCTCGGGGTGCTCGCGCACCTGCTTCTCGACCTGCGGGTCCATGCACGTCGCGATGAAGGGCAAGGTCTTGCAGCCGTTGCCGATCAGGCCGGCGCCGAGGAGCGTCGCGCTCTTCATCTCGATGCCGGGCGTGGCGGCGA
>JAYVWD010000345.1:0-7669 GCA_043786345.1 Pseudomonadota bacterium | reverse complement strand
GCCAAAGCGCAGGCGTCCCCGCGAGCGGGGGCGCGAAGGCGGGAATTACGTGGTCTTCTTGCTGACCACGTTCAGGATGTCGACCGGGATCGGGAACACGATCTTGACCGAGGGCTCGGACGCGATGTCGATCAGGGTCTGGAGGTAACGGAGCTGGATCGTGGTGGCGTTGCCCGACATCAGGTCGGCCGCCTCGCGCAGCTTGATCGCCGCCTGCTGCTCGCCTTCGGCGGCGATGACTTTGGCGCGGCGTTCCCGCTCGGACTCCGCCTCGCGCGCCATCGCGCGCTGCATCTCCGGCGGCAGGTCGATCTGCTTGACCGACACGGCCTCGACCTTGACGCCCCAGGGGTCGGTGTTTTCGTCGAGGATCCGCTGGATCTGGGTGTTGATCTTCTCGCGCTGGGTCAGGAGCTCGTCGAGCGTGTGCTCGCCCAGGATCGAGCGCAGGTGCGTCTGCGCGAGCTGGCTCGTCGCATAGAGGTAGTTCTCGACGTTGCAGATCGACTTCACCGGGGCGACCGAGCGGAAATAGAGCACGGCGTTCACCTTGAGCGAAACGTTGTCGCGGGTGATGACGTCCTGGGGATCGATGGCCATCGTGATCGTGCGGATCGGCACGCGGATCATCTTGTCCACCATCGGGATCAGGATGAAGAGGCCCGGGCCTTTCTCGTGCCCGAGCACGCGCCCCAGTCGGAAGATCACGACGCGCTCGTATTCGGGCACGATCTTGACCGAGGAAAAGAAGAAGAAGATCAGCAGAAACCCGACGACGATCAATCCAAAAAACGGCACGGGAGCCTCCTTACGAAAAAAGACGGAAGGGCCTATGAACGTTTGACGCCGAGCGTCAAACCGTCGACCCGGGTGACCACGATCTTGTCGCCGCGCTTGAGCTCGTCGCCGGCGACGGCGTTCCAGATGCTGCCGCTCACGCGCACCTGGCCCTCGGCGGCGAGGGCGATGTCGGCGAGCGCGACGCCCGGCGTGCCGACCATCGACGCGGCGCCGGACAGGACCGGCGCGCGACGCGATTTGAGCACCAGAAAGCCGAGCGCGATGAAGGCCAGACCGACCGTCAGCGCGCCTGGCGCGATGACGAACCACGAGACGCGCATACCAGCGGTGTTGTTGGGGTCGACGAGGAAGACCGAGCCGAGGACGAGGGCGACCAGGCCCCCGATACCTAAGGTCCCGAAACTCGGGACAAAAGCCTCGGCGATCAGGAGCCCGACGCCGACGAGGATCAAGGCCGCGGCGCCGAAGCTTACGGGCAGAACCGAGGTCGCGATGAGGGCCAGGATCATGCAGATGCCGCCGGCGACGCCGGGGAAGATGATACCCGGGTGTGTCAGCTCGTAGCCGAGGCCGATCAGTCCCGCCATGAACAGCAAATAGAAGAGGTTGGGGTTGGTGAGGATCTCGAAGAGCTGCTGCCGCAGGCTCTTTTGAAAGGTCACGTGCGGCGCGCCGGCGGCGGCGATCTTCACCTTCGTGCCGGACTCGAGCGTCACGGTCTTGCCGTCGATCGCCTTCAGGAGCGCGTCCTCGTCCTTGGCGACGACGTCGATGATGTTATTTTCCAGGGCTTCCTGCTCGGTGATGGACACCGAGGTGGCGACGAAGGACCGCGCCATGTCGACGTTTCGGCCGCGCGCCTTGGCGATGGATTCGATGAACGCGAGCGTGTCGTTCATGACCTTGCGGTCCATCTCCTTCTCGATGTTCTCGCCGTTCCCCTGGATTGGGTGCGCGGCGCCGATGTTCGTGCCGGGCGCCATCGCGGCGAGGTGGGCCGCGATCGTCAGGAAGCTGCCGGCGCTGCCGGCGCGCGATCCGGAGGGGCCGACCCAGACGACGACGGGCGCCGTGGCGCCGAGGATCATCTTCACCATGTTGCGCGTGCTGTCGAGCGCGCCGCCGGGCGTATCGAGGCGGATGATCAGGCCGGCGTAGCCCTTGGCTTTGACCTCGCCGAGCGCGGTTTCGAGGACGTCCTCGGCGGCGGGGCCGATCATCCCGATGTCGACCTCGAGCCAGGTCGTGGGGGGCGTCTGCGCGAAGGCGCGCAGGGCAAGTACTAGGGACAGGAGGAGCTTCAGCACCGTCGACGGTCCTCCGAGGAATTTAAACTAAAAACTGTTTAACCAGCTGGAGTTCGGTCCACGCCTGGCGCTTCGCTTCGGGGTGGCGCAGCAGGTCCCGGGGGTGGACCGTCACGACGAGCGGCCGATTTCCCAAGGGGTTCTCGGCAATCACGCGGCCGCGAAGCCCGGCGAAGGCGGCCGCGTCGCCGAAGAGCGCGCGCGCCGCGAGTCCGCCGAGGATCACGACCGCCTTGGGCGCGAGCGCCGCGAGGACGGCGTCCAAATGCGTGCGGCAGGCGTCGAACGCGGGGCGCGCCGGCGGCCGGTCGCCTTGCATGCGGCAGTGGACCGAGCCGGTGAAATAGACCTGGTCTTCGCCGAGGCCGAGCGCGCCGACGATCTTGAGGAGGAGGTCCTTCTCCTCGGGCGAGAAGAGCTCGTCGCTCCCGAGGGGGCCATCCCCGACGAAAACGACGGCGGCGGCCTCGCCGCCTTGGCCGATTGCGCGCCGCATATGGCCGCGCCCGAGCTCGCAGGCGGTGCAGGCGGCGATCCGCTGCCGGACGCCGGCCAAACCCGCCTGGGCTGCGGCCGGGCGGACGCTCGGATAGGCGAGTCCGCGGTCACGAAGCCAGTGATAATACGCCTGAAGTTGTGCACTCTGCGCCGCCATGGAGGGACTTATAACAGACCCGGCGTCAAGAGGCCAACCGCGAGCGCCTCCGGCTCGCGGCGCGGTTCATGCAGTCTTTCGCCTCGATCTGGCACTTCGCCGGATCGGCGCCGAGAATCGCCGCTTTCCGGTAGAGGTGCGCGCTCTTGATCCACTGCTGCGACCGGTGATGGACGTCGGCGAGGAGCAGAAACGCCTGCGGACTCGTGGGGTTCATCGAGACCGCTTTGGTCGCGGCGTCGGCGGCTTCCGGGATCTTTTCCATGCTCAGGTAGGCCTCGGCCATCGCGCAGAAGATCTCCGCCGAGGGCGCGATCTTCGCCGCGTTCTCGAGCGCCATGATCGCCTTGGGGAAATCGCCGCGCTTGAGCATCACCATCGCCATGAGGCGGTGGCCCTGCTGGCTCTCCGGATCCACCTCGAGCAGCTCGCCGACGACGACCATCGCGTCGTCGTCCCGCTCGGCCTTGAGGAGGAACATCGCGAGCAGGACGTAGGTGTCGCCCCGGTCCGGGTGGGTCGATTTCTCGTCTTTGAGGAAAAGCTCGGCTTTTTTCAGGTCGCCCGCGGCGATCGCGCACTTGATGCCGGCCTCGAGCGCCTTGGTCATCGTCGGGTGGTAGCGACGGACCCGCTTGAAGTAGTAGAGCGCTTTGTCGAGGTTGTCGGCCAACGCGAAGGCCTGGCCCATGCCCATGAGCGAGGCGGCGTGCTTCGCATCGGTCTGCAGGACGAGGCGGAAGTGGTCGACGGCGCCCATCGCGTCGCCGTCGCGGAGCATCAGGCGCCCGAGCTGCGCCTGACGGTTCGGCTGTTTTGGGTTGATCTCGAGCTCGCGTTTGAGGGCGTCTACGGCGTCCCGGGCCTTGTTCTGCTTGAGGAAAATGTCGGCCATGGCGCCGTAGAGCTTGTGGTAGCTGTGGTTTTTCTTGAGGGCTTCGCGCAGAAGTTGCAGCGCCTCCTCGGGCCGGCCGAGCTTTTCGAGCGCCAGCGCCTTGCCGTGCGCCGCCCGCGGGCTCTCGGCGTCGATCTTTAGGGCGGCATCGAAGCAGGCCTGCGCCTTCTCGAAGTTGCTGGTGAGGTACGCGCGGTCGCCGGCCCGGATCACCTTGAGGAGCGGCGACGGCGAGAAATAGCGGTTGAGCGTCCGGACGACCTTTTTCTCCAGGTCCGCCGCCTGGAACGGCTTGAGCACGTAGTCGTCGGCGCCGTGGTCGGCGACGCGCACGATCTCGTCTTTGCTCGCCTCGCCGGTGACGATGACGATCGGGAGGTCGCTCGCCAGGTCTCTGTTGCGAACCTGGTCCAGGACCTCGAAGCCGCTGATGTTGCGCATATAGAGGTCGAGGATGATGAGGTCGATCGGCTTTTTCGCGACGAGCGCCAACGCGTCCTCGCCGTCGAAGCACTCGATGACCTCGCCGAAGCCCATCTGGATCAAGATCCGCTTGATCCCTTTGCGGATCGGGTCCTGATCGTCGACGATCATCACGGTCAGGTGGTTCGGATTGAAAAGCGCGTCCGAGCTCATCGGGGTCCCCCGCAGGCTCCTCGGCACGTTGCGGCGCCCGCTAGACCTGCTCGGGGGTAACCTCGGGCGACCAGTCGCGGGAAAGCTTGATGTAAGCCCGCGCCGTCAGGTCGTTCGGGTTGGCTTGTTGGGCTTTTTCCCAGTGGCGTTTGGCCAGGTCGCGGCGCCCGAGCTTGTAGTAGAGGATGCCGAGCCAGTTTTGGGCCTCGGCGGACGCGGGCGCCATCTTCACGATGTCCTCGAATTCCTGGCGGGCGCGGTCGACCTGGCCGGAGCGCACATAGAGCTTGGCGAGGGTCAGCTTGACGTCCGGCATCCGCTCGAAGAGCGAGAGGGCCTTCTTGTATTCCTGGATCGCGTCGCCCGTCATGCCGCTCTCTTCGTAGGCGGCGCCGTTGGCGACGTGCTGGTTCGCGAGGCGCCCGAGGACCAGGCTCGGCTGGCGCTTGCGCGGGTTGACCTGCTCGCTGAGCCGCGTGAAGACCTGGCGCGCCTCTTCATAGCGGCTCAGGTCGCACAGGGTCGCCGACAGGTTGAGCGCCGCCTCGACGAACTCCGGATTCGCCACCAGCGCCCGGTTGAACTCGATCAGGGCCTCGGGGAAGCGCGACTGCTTGTGGAACGTCACGCCGAGGAGGTTATGGACGTTCGCCAGCGGCCCGTAGTCGGCCAGCGCGGCGCGCAGCAGCTTTTCCGCGGCGTCGAAGCGGTTGACGCTCAGATAGAGCGCCACCTTCTTCTTGATCTCCGCGATTTCGACACGGGATGGGTTCACGCCACCGCCGTCGCTTCGAAGCGGCGCGTGACGAGCACTTTGATCTCACCCGGGAACTGCACTTCCTCCTCGATCTTCCGGGCGATGCCCGACGAGAGCTTCTCCAGGTCCTGCACATTGATCTTCTTGTGGTTCACCTCGACGTGGACCTCGCGGCCCCCGTTCATGATCGAGATGCTCAGGATGCCGGGGAAGCTGCGGACCGCCGCGTCGATGCCGGAAAGCCGCGTCTGATAGCCTTCCTCGAGGTTGACCCGGGCGCCGGGCCGGGCGCCGGAGAGCGTATCGGCCGCGCGCAGCACATAGGCGAGCGGCGTCTCGACGAGCAGGTCGCTGTGGTGGGACATCACGGTGTCGCAGATCAAGCGGCTCTCGCCGAAGCGGTCGGCGTAGTCGCCGGAGATCACGGCGTGGCTGCCTTCGATGCGGTAGTCGATGGCCTTGCCGATGTCGTGAAGGAGGCCGCAGCGCTTCGCCGCGTCCGGGTCGACGCCGATTTCGCTGGCGAGGATGCCCGCGAGCTTGGAAACCTCGACGGTGTGGTACCACTGGTTTTGGCGGTAGCTCGTGCGCCAGTTGAGGTAGCCGACGAGCTTCTGGATCTCGGGGTGGATGTGGTCCAGCTGGACCTCCTGGATCGCGGCTTTGCCGAGCTTGATCGCTTCCAGCTCGATCTGGGCGCGGAACCTGTCGTAGGTCGCCCCGGCCTTGCCCCAGTGCGGCACGCCCTTGGTCAGCAGGTCCAGGACCGCGAGCCGCACGGCCTCGCGGTTGACGCCGGCGCCGCCCGCGAGCTTCAGGATCGGCATCATGTTTTCGTTGTCGGCAAGGAGCTCGATCTCGATCTCGGCCTTGGCCTTCATGTCGAGGATCAGCTGCTGGCCTTCGGGCGCCAGAAACAGGTCGACCATCTTCCGGTCCTCGAGGTCCACGGAATTGATGGCCTTGGGCCAATAGAATTCCGGGGCGTAGCGCGACATCACGCGCGCCATCGTGCGCTGCGCCAGGCGCTTGGACGACGAGCTGAGCTCCTCGTCCAGGTTCTTGAGGGCGCGATGCGCCTCCCGCTGGCGGCTTTCGACGAGGTTGTCGTGCAGGCTCTTTTGGAGCTGCTTGGCATCGGCCTTGGCGCGCTCCTCGAGGCTCGTCATGAGTTGGACGCGGAGCGCGTCGACGGCGGCCTTGTTGACGTCGTATTCGGCCTTGAGCGCCTCGATCTTCGTCTGGCTGGTTTCGAGCTCTTTCTCGACCTTGAGGTGGCGGGCCTCTTCGAGCAGGACCGAGCGGTCGCGCGCCTCGAGGTCCTCCTCGGTGATCTTGATGTCCTCGCTGCGCTCGTGGATCTCGGCCTCGTACTGCTCTTCGGCGAGCTGGCGCTCGCCGGCAAGGCGCTCGACCTCGAGCTTGCGGCGCCGCGTCACCTGCTTCTTGGCGTCGTCCAGGATGTCGGCGCGCTGGCGGGTCTGATCCGTCTTGAGGCGGGTGGGGAGGTAGAGATACAGGAGCCAAAAAAGACCGTAGCCGACGGCGACGGCGCCGAGGACCACGAGGGCGTAATTCATCATCATATTGTCGAATTCTCCGGTTTATCCACGATCGTTATCAACTATAGCAGCGGAGTGTAGTACCTTGACACCAGAATGAATCGCGGCTGCCGGAGGCTGAGTGGCCCTTAATTCATCAATTAATTCGACGATGTATGAGTTCATGGCGGAGACCCTCGCCAGCGCCGGGCGTGAGCTCAAGCGGTTCCGCGGCGAAAAACTCGAGATCAACTTCAAAGCCGACGCGAGCCTCGTCACGGCCGCCGACCTCGCCAGCGAGAAGGTCATCATCGCGACGATCCAGCGGCATTTCCCGGACGATCTCATCTATTCCGAGGAGGCCGGCCTGTCGGCCAAGGGCCGGACGCCCGGGGGCTTCATCTGGGTGGTCGACCCGCTCGACGGCACCACCAACTTCGCCAACGGCTACCCGTTCTATTGCGTCTCCATCGGCCGCGGCCGGTTTCGCGCCGACGGCTCGATCGAGTGCCTCACGGCCGGAATCCTCGACGCCGCCCGAGACCGGGTCTTTTACGCGGGCCGCGGCGAAGGCGCCTACGTCGACGACCGCAAGATCAGCGTCGCGGCGGCCCGCGACTTGGCCAAATGCTTCCTCGTGACCGGCTTCTACTACATGAAGGGCTCCGACCTGGCCGTCGAGATCGAGCGCTTTGCCCGGGTCGCCCAGGCCTGCCAGAGCATCCGCCGCGACGGTGCCGCCGCCCTCGACTTAGCCTTCGTCGCCGAGGGCGTCTACGACGCCTTTTGGGAGGTCGGGCTGCAACCCTGGGACCTTGCGGCGGGCTCGCTCCTCGTCGAGGAGGCCGGCGGCGGGGTGCGGAACTACCAACAGACGGCCCTTCCCTACAGCATCGAGGCGACCGGCGTGATCGCCGGCTCGATGAGTGCCGTCAAATCCGTGGCGGCTCTCATCGGACACCCGTGATTGCTCCCCGGTGCGACTTCCAAGTAAGTTGGAGCGAACCATTCGCCGGAGCCTGAACGCATGACCCGCTGGTTTTTTCTCGCCGCCTCGCTGGGGCTCGCCACTCCCGC
>JAYVWD010000344.1:0-2404 GCA_043786345.1 Pseudomonadota bacterium | reverse complement strand
GCCCAGGGCGGGGACCTCGTCAACTTCTACGGCAGCATGATCAAGAGCCGCCTCGACGGGAAAAACCACGCCCTCCTGAGCGGCTCGCAGCTTTATCTGCCGCTCAAGAACAACGAGCCGAACGACCCTCGCCTCTTCGCGATGATGAAGTGGTGGGGCAACGACGTGGCCTTCGTCTTCCACAACCTCTGGGAGCAGGGCGTGGTCGAGCAGGCCTTTTATATCCCGCCGGACGTCGCGAACCAGGTCGGCATCCAGGGCGGTAACCAATACAAATTGGTGAATATTTTGAGCGGGCAGCAGGTGGGCCCCTGCCACTCTGGCGACGACCTCAAGACCAACCTCTACGTCAAAATGGAGGGTGGCGAGCGCCTGCTGTGGCTTCGCCTCGAGCTATGTAACTAAATGGCATCATTGCCTTACTGAGTCGCCACGGCGCCGCCACCCAGGCGCAAAATTGGCCGGCCAACCAATCTCCGGTTGCCGGCGTCCTTTTATCTTCGCTAGAACCTCCCAGTACTTAATCGGTCATTTACCTGGGAGGCTGGCGATGCTGGCACGATGTCTGCTCTTTTCGCTCTCCGTCATGGCCTCCGCCGCCCATGCCGATCCCGTCGTCCACCGCACACCGTCCCATCTCGACGTGCACCTCGACACCCCGCCGCGCGACGGCTGGGAGCTCAAGACCGCCAGCGGCCATTTTTGCGCCCGCGGCGGCAACGAGGCGACGATCTCGCTCGATAAGATCGCCAGCGACGAGGACCTCACCCTCGAGCTCGGGAACGGCGGCGTCGTCAAGATCCCCGCCCTGAGGAAACTCAGCGCCCTGCCGAAGCCCGAACACGACGCCGTCATCTACCAGGTGCCGGTGCGGACCTACTTCGCCCGGGGCACGGGCAAGGCCCAGACCGGCCGCCTCGAGCACTTCACCGACGCAGTCCTCCATGATATCAAGGACATGGGCGTCGACTACCTGTGGATGACGGGCCTCCTCGAGGCGCTCTCCCCCGACAACAGCGACGTCGACGTCGTCAAGGGCGACGCCGGCAGCTACTACGCCGTCACCGACAACTGGGACATCAACCCCCAGGTCGGCACGCTCGACGACTTCGACGCCTTCGTGGACCGGGCGCACGCCGCGGGCCTGCGCGTGCTGATGGACCTGGTCGTCAACCACACGGCCCGCGTCCACCGCACCGACGTCGCCTGCAAGGGCGACCTCGACTTCGGCAAGGGCGACGACGTCACCGAATTCTTCGCCAACGGCAACAACTACTTTCACCTCAACGGCACGACCTTCGAGCCGCCGGCGCCGGGCAGCCGGCCGGGCGACGGGCGGTTCGACACCGACATCTTCACGCCGGGCTTTCAGCCGGAGTCGCCGGCGCTCGTCACCGGCAACAACGTCACCTCCAGCCAGCCGCGCACCTCCGACTGGTTCGAGACGGTCAAGCTCAACTACGGCTATGACTTCACGACCGGCCGCACCGAGTACACGCCGCGCCCGCGCACCTGGGACCAGATGGTCGACGTCGCCCGCTACTGGGTGGAAAAGGGCGCCGACGGCTTCCGCATCGACGTGGCGCACGCCGTTCCCGTCGAGTTTTACCGCTACCTCGCCACCGAGCTCCGCCGCGTCAACCCGGCGGTGTTCTTCGTCGCCGAGGCCTACGAGTCCGACACCGCGCTGCGCTCGCCTGGCTTTTCCTACGACGAGCTCTTCAACGCTGGCATCGACACCGTCTTCAACAAGGACTTCTACGACCGCCTGCGCGAGCAGGGGTCGAGCCCGGGCCGCTTCTACGGCGCGCGCCTCGCCGACTCGCCGGCCCTGCGGCCGAGCATCCTGAGCGCCGGCCGCGTCTTCACCAACTTCCTCGAGAACCACGACGAGATCCGGGTCGCCTCGCGCTACTTCTCGTCCACGATCGGCACGCGCGAGCAGCGCGCCAACATGGGCTACGCGTTGTCGAGCTTCGCGGCGCTCCTCCCGGCCCACTTCCTCTTCCAGGGCGGCCAGGAGCTCGGCGAGGACGCCAACATCGTCGGCGCCTTCGGCGGCGACAACGGCCGGACCTCGATCTTCGACTTCATCTACCAGAGCGAGACGCGCAAATGGCTGCAGGGCGAGCGCGCCGGCTTCGCCAACGACCTGCGCAACCGCTACAAGGCGATGCTCCAGCTCAAAAAACAGGCCCCCTTCAACCTCGCCCACACCGCCGCGGCGCCGTCGTTCGCCGACCTGCACGAGGCCAACTGGACCTCGCCGCAGAGCTACTGGATCGGGAGCTTCGTGCGCTGGGCGCGCGGCGAGGCCTACCTCGTCGTCACCAACAGCGACCCGATCAACGGCCACGAGGCGACGATCCACTTCACTTATACGAAGGACGCCGACCCCATCGGC
>JAYVWD010000343.1:0-3516 GCA_043786345.1 Pseudomonadota bacterium | reverse complement strand
ACCTGGCCCGCAGTGATCGCCGCCTTTTCGGCCGCGTCGCCGAAGACGTGCGGATGGCGCCGCCGCATCTTGGCGTCGATCGAGTCGATCACCTCGACGATCGAAAACCGCTTGGCGTCCTGCGCCAGCTGCGCGTTGAGGACGACCTGCAGGAGCACGTCGCCGAGCTCGTCGCAGACCTCGCGGGGCTCGCCGTGCGTCATGGCCTCGGCGGCCTCGTAGGCCTCCTCGATCATATAACGGCGGAGCGACTCGTGGGTCTGCTCCAGATCCCAAGGGCAACCGGTGACCGGATCGCGCAGCGCGGCGATCGTCGCGCAGAACCGCGCGAAGGCGGCGCGCGCCGCGTCCAGGTCCGGCGTCATGCTTTGGCCTCGAGCAGGCTCGGCTGGTACGCCGGGTTCCGCGGCAGGTCCATTAGGTCGAGCACCGTGTTCGCGACGTTCGCGAGCGTGCGGCGCGGGAGGGGCGCGAGGATGAACTTACCGACATCGGCGCCCACGAGGTAGCACGGCACGGGCGCCAAGGTGTGCGAGGTCTTGGGGCGGATCTTCCGCGTCGGGTTCGTCTCCCAGTCGGGAAAGTCCTTTTCCTTGGCGTCGAACATCTCGTCGGCGTTGCCGTGGTCGGCCGTGATGATGAGGTCGGTGCCCGTCGCGCGCGCCGCCTCCACCAGGCGGCCGATCTGAGCGTCCACGCATTCGACGGCGGCGATCGCCGCGGCGAGGTCGCCGGTGTGGCCGACCATGTCGCCGTTCGGGTAGTTGATGCGGCCGAAGTCGAAGGTGCCGCGGCGCATCCGGTCGACGGTGACGTCGGTGATCTCGGCCGCCTTCATCGCGGGTTTTTTGTCGAAGGTGATGCCGCGGTCGGAGGGGACCTCGACGTACTCTTCGCGCGTTTTGTCCAGGTAGCCGCTGCGGTTGCCGTTCCAGAAGAAGGTGACGTGGCCGAACTTCTGGGTCTCGCTGCAAGCGAACTGGCGGGCGCCGTGCGCGAGGAGCCATTCGGAGAGCGTGTCGTCGATCGTGGGCGGATTCACCAGGAAGTGCGGCGGGATGTGCAGGTCGCCGTCGTACTGCATGATGCCGGCGAAGTAGACCTTCGGCAGCGGGCCGCGCGGGAACTCCGTCAGCTCCGGCTCGGTGAAGGCGCGCGAGATCTCGATGGCGCGGTCGCCGCGGAAGTTGAAGAGGATGACGGCGTCGCCGTCCTGGATGCGGCCCACCGGCTGGCCGGCCTTCGCGACGACGAACGCGGGCAGATACTGGTCAGTCATCGCCGGATCCTTGCGGAACTCCGCGAGGGCCTTGCCGAGCGAGGGGAACTGCGGGCCCTCGCCCCGGACGTGCGTCTTCCAGCCGCGCTCGACCATGCCCCAGTCGGCGTTGTAGCGGTCCATCGTGATGTTCATGCGCCCGCCGCCCGACGCGACCTCGACGTCGAAGTCCGGGGAGCGGAGCGCGCTCATGACGCGCTCGAGCGCGTCGACGTAGACCTCGGCCGAGCGTTCCCCGACGTCGCGGCCGTCGAGGAGGGCGTGCACGCGGGCGCGGCGGACGCCTTGGGCTTTGGCGCCGCGGAGCAGCGCGAACAGGTGCTCCTGGTTCGAATGGACGCCGCCGTCGGAGAGGAGGCCCAGGAAGTGCATCGTGCCGCCGTGCGCCTTGACGCTCGAGACGGCCGCGTTCCAGACTTCGCCCTTAAAGATCGAGCCGTCGGCGATCGCCTGCGCGACGAGCTTCGCGCCCTGGTTGAAGATCCGGCCCGCGCCGAGCGCGTTGTGGCCGACCTCGCTGTTGCCGATGTCCTCGTCGCTCGGCAGGCCGACGGCGGTGCCGTGGGCCGTGAGGGTCGTGAAAAGGCCCTCTTTTTCGAGGCGGTGGAGGTTCGGGGTCCGGGCGAGGGCGACGGCGTTGCCGAAGCGCGCGCTGCGCAGCCCGATGCCATCCATGATCACGCAAAGAACTCGGCGCATGAGGGGATTCGCTCCTTCCTGGATGAGCTTCGGCTGGCACAAGGCTGGCAGCCTACCGGGGCCTGCGGGCCTTGGCAATCGCGGCTTTACGGCCGATGAGAGGACGGGGTAAGGTGGACGCAGAGATCACAAAAAACTGGGTGGCAATCCGATGAAAACGCGCACGAACCTGCTCCTGCTCGCCGTCACTTTGGCCGCGGCCGCCGGGGCCTGCAAGACGACGGGCGAGTCCGCCGAGGTCAAGGACGCCGCCGCCAGCGGCTTTCAAGACAATCTGACGCTCGCCAAAGACGACGGCCAGGCCCTCTACCTCCTCATGATCTCGGTCGAGCTCAACGCCGGCGAAAAAGTCCCGAAAGATCAGCTGCACGGGACGCGCGGCGTCAGCCACTGCCGGCGCGACACCGAGCCGCAGACCTGTCAGGTGCTCGTGCGCCTGCCCTCCGGCGCGCTCGGCCCGCCGCAGCCGCTCAGCGGCGATCTGGTCGACAAACTCGAAGGCTTCGTCGGCAAGGCGCGCCCGGAGCTCGCCAAAGAGAAGGCGTACCTGCTCGATTTAACGTGCGATTACCTCGGCAAGAAGAGCCCGCCGTATGACGTCGAGGACGTCAGCTGCAAGGCGACCCTGCCGCGCATGACGCGCGAGGCCGTATTCGAGGAGCCGGTCGCCGAAGAGCTGGCCGACGGCCTGCGCGGCGAGGTGCCGTTCGGCGACAAGATGGTGACCCTCGTCGGCTCGATCGCCTGCCGCTTCGCCGAAGGCTCGAACCGGGTGGCCTGCATGGTGCGCGCGATGAAGAACGGCGTCCTGACCGAGCGCGTGCAGGAGGTCAGCCCGCGGAACGCGCCCGCCGTCGCGAAGAAGATGCTCGAGGCCAGCACGGACCTTAAGACCCTCGGCGCCGAATCCAAAGAAGCGAAGCAGGCCCTCGAAAAGCCGCTCGGCGCCAGCCCCAAAGAGCTGGCCGGCGCGCTGGTCTGCGTCGTCGACGGCACGAACGTGGGCGCCGACGGCAGCGGCACGCGGCTGCATCAGTGCCGGATCACCCTCTGACCTAGAGCTTGGCCTGCCGCAGCTCGTCGATCACCCAGCCCAAGGACTCGACGGGCGTATGCGGCAATAGCCCGTGCCCGACGTTGAAGATGTGCCCGCGGACGTTGGCGGCGCGCGCCTCGGCGATCACGCCGCGAACCCGCTCGCGCACGACGCTTTCCTTGGCGATGAGCAGCTGTGGGTCGAGGTTGCCCTGGAGCGAGACGTCGAGGCCGGCGCCCTTGAGAAGTCCGGCCGCCGTGCCGAGCCGCGTGCGCCAGTCGACCGCGATCACGTCGACCCCGAGGCCGCCCAAGTCGGCCATGCGGTCGGAGCCTTGGCCCGGGAAGTAGATCACCGGCACGCCCGTCGCCGTCCGCACGTCGCTCATGATCCGCGCGGTCACGGGCAGCACGGCTTCCTTGTAGTCGGCCGGCGTCAGCTGACCCGCCCAAGTGTCGAAGAGCATCACGATGTCGGCGCCGGCGCGGATCTGCATCGTGAG
>JAYVWD010000342.1:0-4892 GCA_043786345.1 Pseudomonadota bacterium | reverse complement strand
CGCCGGCGCCCAGACCTTTGTCGCCGAGGCTGCCGGCGACGACACCTACGCTGTCGAGATCTGCAACAATACCAAAGAGGGGCGCCTCTACGCCGCCGTCGCCTTTTTCGACCCGTTGCGCAACGACTGGGTCGCCCGCGGCTGGTTCGCCGAGGACCAAGGGGCCTGCCAGACCGCGGTGAAAAACGTCCGCGCCCCGGTCTACGTGTACGCCGAGACGAAGGACGGCGCCTCGCGCTGGGCCGACGAGGCCGGCGGCCGCGAGTTTTGCCTGGAAAGCCATGTGGCCTTCGCCGTCGCCCAAGCCGACTGCAACGCCATGACCGGCTCCCGGCTCCGCCGCGAGAAGTTCAAGCTCCTCAAGGTGAGCGGGCAGGGCGGCGTCCACACCTGGGACCTCACCGAATGACGGCAGAGGCCCCCACGCGCTATGCCGCCGCGGCGCTTGTCGCCGGCATCCTGGTCGCGGCGCCGGTGCTGGCGCTCGGACCGGCGCTCGCGACGCTCGGCGAGGGGGTAGGGGGCGGCTACGGCGCCCCGATCTACCGCGCCTTCGGCAACGCCGCTCTGCCCGAGGAACTGTGCAAGCTCGTCTTCATCGCCCTGCTGGTGCGGCGCGTCTTCAGCGTCCGCGCGCCCGTCCGCGCGATGGCGGTCGGCGCGCTGGTCGGCTTCGGCTTTGGCGCCGTCGAGACCGTGTTTTACTCCGTGCACAACGGCGCCGGCGTCGGCCTCGTGCGCCTCTTCACCGCCGTCCCCTGCCACGTCTTCCTCGGGGCCGTGATGGCGCACTACCTCTGGGCGGCGCTCATGACGCGGTCCCGCGTCGCGGCGACGAAGAGCCTGCTCGTGCCGGTGCTGATTCACGGCCTCTACAACTTCCCGTTGATGGCGGCGTTCGACGCCGTCGTCGTGGAGCCGGGGGGCACGATGCTCCTCACTTGGATGGTGCTCTTCCTGCTCGCCGGGTGGACGCGGCTCCTGCTCGCCGGCTACCGGCGTCAGATCTTCTTGGACCCGGCGTAAATCCAGTCGAGCGCCGCCGCGTGCGCGAGCGGCAGGCGCCGGTTGCCGGTATGCGCCGCCGCCACGCCGTCGAGGCGCGCCAGCAGCTCACCGACGGTTTTCGCGCGCAGGGTCTCGCCCGCGAAAAAGTCCGGCGGCAGGCTGCTCCGCAGGTAATTCCAAAGCATCTTGAGCCGCCCGACCGTATGCCGTTCGAACGGGAAGTCCTCCTCGCGCTGGCGCTGCCGGTGCGGCCACGGCTCGCCCGTCACCTGGCGCGCCAGGATGTCGGCCGCCGCCTCCCAGCGCCCGGCGTCGGTGCCGCAGGGGTGGTCGAGCAGCCCGGCCTCGACGGCGGCGACGAGCCGGCCAAGTCCCCCCCGGGGCAGCTCGTGCAGCAGGGCGAACACGACGAGCGCCGCCCGCAGCGCGCCATAGTCAAGGCTCTGGGGTCCGCTCCGTAACTCTTCGAAAATCCATGGATTTCTTAGGGCTCCGCGGCCGATCAGGGTGCCGCTCGCCGCCGGTGCCGCAGCCCGCAGCGCGGCGAGCGCGGCGCCCGACACCACGTCGCCCGAGGCGACGACCGGCGCCCGTGCCGCCGCCGCCGCCGCCGCGATGAGGTCCCAGCGCGCCTTGCCGGTATAGCCCTGCGGTCGCGTCCGTCCGTGCACGGTGAGCCGCGCGAGGTCGAGCCCGGCCAGGCCCTCGAGGAGGCGGGGGAACTCCACGTGCCCGTCGAAGCCCGTCCGCATCTTGACGGCGAAGCGCTGTGGTCCGAGGATGCGCGCGATCCGCGCCATGGTCGCGTGAAAGTCGTCCGGGTCCTTGAGCATGCTGCTGCCGGCGCCCTTGCCGACGCAGGTGGGCGAGGGGCAGCCGCAGTTGATCTCGACGAACGGGACGTGGTCCATGAGCAGGTCGCAGGCCCGCAGAAAGTCATCGGCCGAGACGGCCATCAGCTGCACGACTGGCGCGGCGCTCATCGCCCCGCGCAAGGACGTGATCTCCGGCACGAACTCGGGCGGCAGCGCCTTGTGCGGGTGGGTCGGCGTCACCCGGAGGAAAGGCGTCGCCATGGTCTCGGGCTGGCTCGCGAGCTGGAAGAACAGGCGCGCGGGCCAGCCGGTCACGCCTTCCATCGGCGCGAGGCCGACGACGTGGTGGGCGGGCGGCAGATCGGTCACTCAATCCTCGAGGGTCTTGCGGGCGGCGGCGAATTCCGCCTTGGCCTCGGCGGTGGCCTTGGGCGGCGCCAGGTCGAGGTCTTCCAGCGTCTTGACCAGCACGTCGGCCACGATCGCTCGCGCCGCCCATTTCTTGTCGGCCGGGATCACGTGCCAGGGCGAATGCTCGGTGGACGTCGCCGCGATCGCCTTCGTGTAGGCCCGTTGGTAGTCGTCCCAGTACTGGCGCTCCGCGATGTCCGCGGGCGCGAACTTCCAGTGTTTGTCGGGCTCCTCCAGGCGCTCGAGGAAGCGGTCGCGTTGCTCGTCCTTCGAGAGGTGCAGGAAGAACTTGCGGACGATCGTGCCATTCTGGGTCAGAAGCCGCTCGAAATGCTTGATCTCCTTGAGGCGCTCGTCCCAGAACCCCTCGCTTAAGTCCTTCTCCTCTTGGATGCCGGGGAGGCGTGACGCGACGACGAACGCCGGGTGGACGCGCGTGATCAGCAC
This sequence comes from Pseudomonadota bacterium, assembly GCA_043786345.1. GTDB lineage: Bacteria > Bdellovibrionota_B > Oligoflexia > Oligoflexales > CAIYRB01 > JANOTL01. The sequence goes on along the minus strand of JAYVWD010000342.1, from coordinate 2,211 downwards.
ATCCTCGTAGTGGGAGCGGTTAAAGATGCCGATGCGTCCTTGGCGCGGGACCCTCTGATGGTAGCGCCAAAGAAAGTCGTGATCGAGCTCCTCGGCGCTCGGCGCCTTGAAGCTCGTCACCTCGACGCCCTGGGGATTAAGGCCCGACATCACGTGCTGGATCAGGCTATCCTTTCCGGACGCGTCCATACCCTGGAGGATCACCAGCAGCGAATAGCGGCCGGTCGCGTAGAGCCGGTATTGGAGCTTCGCCAGCTCGGCGATGCTCGCGGCGAGGGACTCCTGAGCGTCCTCCTTGGTTTTGTGGCCCCCCCACGCGTCGGTGGGATGGGCGCTGAGATCGAGCTTCCCGCCGGGCGGGACGAGGGTGGCGGCGCGCGCGCTCATCGTTGGTCGTACCTCAAAAAAAGGCGGGATTTCCCTTGAACGCCGGATCATAGCCAAAGGCGCCGCCGCGCACAAGGAACCCCTCCAGTGCCCTAACCCTTCGACCGACAAGCAGCTTATGGATGGTCTCTGGAAAAAACTGCTCGGCCTCCTCATGGAGCCCGAGGAAGCCTTCACCGACGACGAGCGGCAGTACCAGCGCGAGTGGCTGTTCAAGAACGCCCTCGCGGTGAACCGCCGCATCGTTTTCATCTCGATCTGGCTCACCGGCGGCGCCGTCGTGCTCGGCCTGCTGGCGCTCGAAGGCGAGTTCCGCTCGATCTTCTGCTGGTCGCACGGCGTCGCGACGGGGATCATCATCCTCGCCTGGATCTTCTCGCGCCAGATCTTCTTCCCGAAGATCCTGCACGTCATCCTGCAGGTGACCCTGGTCGGCGCGGTGGCCTACGGGGCCTTGCGGACGACCGTGACGGCGCCCGAGCAGAGCGTCGCGGCCTTCGGCACGCTGCTCGCCCTGACGCTCGGATTCCTGCGGCTTTCGCCGCTCTCGGATCTGGAGTACATCGTCGGCTCGGCCGCCGGCTCCTGGCTGATCTCGCTGATCGTCTTCCCGTGGAGCGGCGTCGGCATCCAGTTTATTTGCATCCAGTTCATCGGGCTGAGCGTCGCCCTCGGCCACGAGCGCGTGCGGTTCAAGCACATCCGCCGCGAGGCGGCGCTCGAGCTGCGAACGCGAAGGCTGCAGGCGATGGCCGAGCGGGCGCGGGCGACCCACGAGATGGCGCTCGCCAAGGAGATCCAGGAGTCCTTTTCGCCGCCGAACGAGCGCACCGTCTCGGGCCCGCTGTCGGCGTCGTGGCACCAGCGGCAGTGCGAGCCCCTCGGCGGCGACTGGGCCGCCATCAAGGCCCTCGGGCGGGACCGGCTGGTCGTCGTCGTCGCCGACGTCACCGGCAAAGGAGTGCAGGCGGCGCTCGTCGTGCACGCCGTCCAGTCGCTGTGGGCGAGCGGCTGCGTCGACTCGGGCTTCGACCCCGGTGCCTGGATCGCCCAGCTGAACGCGACGCTCTTCCACCTCGGGCGGCGGCAGAAGCAGACGCTGACCCTGGGCCTGGCCGACATCTTGCCGGGGCGGGTAACCTATTGGAGCGCCGGACACTTGCCGCTCTTCCTGGTGCACGAGCCCTACCTCGACTACGACGAGGCCGAGCGGCGCGGCGAGGTCGGCGCCGTGCAGGCCCTCACCGCGCGCGGCGGCATCGTCGGGCTCGACGCGGAGCTCGCGTTGCGGCCCGTTACGGCGACATTCGGCGGCGAGGCCGTGCAGCTCCTGCTGGCGACGGACGGCGTGTTCCCCGGCGGCACGCGCTCGGCCCGCGCGCAGATCCTCAAATTGGCGCGGGAGTTCGCCCGCGACGGCGATGGCGTGCTCGACCGGCCCGGCTACGACGACGACCGGACGCTGGTCGTGGTGCGGCGCGCGGCTTAGGGGCGGCGCGCGGGGCGGAGGCGGCCGAGCGCCGATTTCGCCGCATGGAACCCGCTCATGCCGTGGACGCCGGGGCCGGGCGGCGTCGAGGACGAGCACATATACACGTTCGGCAGCGGCGTGCGGTAAGGGTCGCGCGCGGCGACGGGCCGGAGCAGGAATTGGCCGAGGTTGACGGCGCCGCCGTTGATGTCGCCGCCGATGCAATTCTCGTTCTGCCGCTCCATCGCCGCCGGCCCGCGCGCGGCCCGCGCCAGGATCAGGTCGCGGAACCCCGGCGCGAAGCGCTCGACCTGGGCCTCGAGGCGCGCCGTCATGTCGAACTCCGAGCCGTT
>JAYVWD010000341.1:0-5863 GCA_043786345.1 Pseudomonadota bacterium | reverse complement strand
GGCCTGCCGATCGCCGAGGTCGTCTTACGCCTGGGCCTCGACTTCGGTTACGACATTTGGAAAAGGGAATGACATTGACCCATCTAAAACCCGAGACCGCCCGTGGCCAGCTTCTTCGCCGGTTGCTCGGCGAGCGCATCCTGATCATCGACGGCGCCATGGGGACGATGATCCAGCGCCGCAAGCTCGGCGAAGCCGACTTCCGCTGCGGGCACTTCGAGCATCACCACAAGGACCTGCAGGGCAACAACGACCTGCTCGTCATGACGCGCCCGGACGTCATCAAGGACATCCACCGCGAATACCTCGAGGCCGGCGCCGACATCATCGAGACCAACACGTTCAGCGGCACGAGCCTCAACCAGGCCGATTATGCGCTCGAATCCATCGCTTACGTGCTCAATAAGACCGCGGCCGAGGTCGCCGTCCAAGCCGTGAAGGAACACTGCGCAAGGGCCCCGGGGCGCGTCGCTTTCGTGGCCGGCGCCTTGGGGCCGACGAGCAAGACCGCCTCCCTGTCCCCCGACGTCAACGACCCTTCGGCCCGCAACGTCACCTTCGACCAGCTCGTCGACGCCTACTATACCCAAGCGAGGGGCCTCGTCGACGGCGGCGCGGACGTGCTCCTGCTCGAGACGACCTTCGACACGCTCAACCTCAAGGCCGGCATCTTCGCCGTCGAAAAGCTCTTCGACACGCTGCCCGAGCGCCTGCCGGTCATGATCTCGGTGACGATCACCGACGCCTCCGGCCGGACTCTGTCGGGCCAGACGATCGAGGCGTTCTGGTACTCCGTGATGCATGCGCGCCCGCTGAGCGTCGGCATCAACTGCGCCCTCGGCGCCCTCGAGATGCGCCCCTACATCGAGGAGCTCTCGAAGCTCGCCAGCTGCTACGTCAGCTGCTATCCCAACGCCGGTCTTCCCAACCCCTTGAGCGACACGGGTTACGACGAGTTGCCGGCGCAGACCGCGGCGCTCCTCGAGGAGTTCGCCGACGCCGGCTTCTTCAACATCGTCGGCGGGTGCTGCGGCACCACGCCCGACCACATCCGCGCCATCGCCGACGCCGTCCGTCCGAAAGCCCCGCGCAAGGTCCCGGCGCGGACCTCGGCCCTGCGCGTCTCGGGCCTGGAGCCCCTCAAGGTCACCGGCCCCAACGCGCCCTTCCTGATGGTCGGCGAGCGCACCAACATCACCGGCTCGCCCGGGTTCATGAAGGCGGTCAAGGCCGACGACATGGACGCGGCCCTCAAGATCGCCCGCCAGCAGGTCGAAAACGGCGCCAACATCATCGACATCAACTTCGACGAGGGGTTGATCGACGGCGCCGCCTGGATGACCCGCTTCCTCAACCTGATCGGCAGCGAGCCCGACATCTCGCGCGTGCCGATCATGATCGACAGCTCCAAGTGGTCGGTCATCGAGGCCGGCTTAAAGTGCGTCCAGGGCAAGTGCATCATCAACTCGATCTCGCTGAAAGAGGGCGAGGCGAAGTTCATCGAGACGGCGCGCCTGGCCCTCCGCTACGGCGCCGCGGTGATCGTCATGGCCTTCGACGAAAAAGGCCAGGCCGCGACCGCCGCAGATAAGGTCCGGATCTGCGCGCGCGCCTACGAGGTCCTGACGGAAACCGTGGGGATGCTGCCCGAGGACATCATCTTCGACGCCAACATCCTGACGGTCGCCACCGGCATGGAGGAGCACAACAACTACGCGGTCGACTTCATCGAGGCCGTCGCCAAGATCAAGCAGGCCTGCCCCGGCGCGCGCACCTCGGGCGGCGTGAGCAACATCTCCTTCTCGTTCCGCGGCAACAACAAGGTCCGCGAGGCGATGCACTCGTCGTTCCTCTACCACGCCATCAAGGCCGGCTTGGACATGGGCATCGTCAACGCCGGCATGCTCGAGGTCTACGAGGAGATCGACCCCGAGCTGCTGGTCATGGTCGAGGACGTCCTCCTCAACCGCCGCCCCGACGCGACCGAGCGCCTGGTGGACTTCTCCGAGCAGTTCAAGGGCGAGAAGAAGGACCGGACGAAGGACGAGGCCGCCTGGCGGAATCTGCCCGTGCGCGAGCGCCTGGCGCACGCCTTGGTGAAGGGAATTACCGACTTCGTCGAGGCCGACACCGAGGAAGCCCGGGCGCAGATGGCGCGGCCGCTCGACGTCATCGAGGGCCCGCTGATGGACGGCATGAAGGTCGTCGGCGAGCTCTTCGGCGCCGGCAAGATGTTCCTGCCCCAGGTCGTCAAGAGCGCCCGCGTCATGAAGCGCGCCGTCGCCTACCTGACGCCCTATATGGAGGCCGAAAAGGCCTTGAACTCCAGCGCCCGGGTCCAGGGCAAGTTCGTCATCGCGACCGTCAAGGGCGACGTGCACGACATCGGCAAGAACATCGTCGGCGTCGTGCTCGCCTGCAACAACTACGAGGTCCACGACCTCGGCGTGATGGTGTCCTGCGAGGAGATCCTGAAGAAGGCGGTCGAGCTCAAGGCCGACGTCATCGGCATGAGCGGCCTCATCACGCCGTCGCTCGACGAGATGGTCCACAACGCGCAGGAGATGGAGCGCTTAGGCTTCACCCAGCCCCTGCTGATCGGCGGCGCCACCACCAGCAAGGCGCACACCGCCATCAAGATCGCCCCGCACTACAGCGGCGTCGTGCACCACGTGCTCGACGCCTCGCTCGTCGTCAACGTCTGCAGCGACCTCGCCAACGAGAAGAAGCGGGACGACTACGTGCGGGCCCTCCGGAAGGACCAGGAGGCGATCCGGGTCCGCTACGCGTCGAGCTACAGCGAGAAGGACTACCTCAAGATCGCCGAGGCCCGCGCCAGGAAGTTCCAGACCGACTGGGGCACGGTCCGCATCGACACGCCTGGGAGCCTCGGGATCATGACCTTGCACGAGATCCCGCTGGCCGACGTCGTGCCTTACATCGACTGGTCGCCGTTCTTCTGGACCTGGGAGCTAAAGGGCCTCTATCCGGGCATCCTCAACCACGCCAAGTGGGGCCAGCAGTCGCGCGAGCTCTTCAAGGACGCGCAGGCGATGCTCGAGGACATCATCAACGGCAAGCGCTTCCACGCGCGCGCCGCGCTCGCCTTCTGGCCGGCGAACGCCGTCGGCGACGACGTCGAGATCTACACCGACGACGCCCGCACGCAGGTCCTGTCGCGCTTCCACTTCCTCCGCCAGCAGCGGAAGAAGACCGAAGACGACACCTACTACTGCCTGAGCGACTTCGTCGCCCCGAAGGATTCGGGCCGCAAGGACTACCTCGGCGGCTTCTGCGTGACGTCGGGCGCCGAGGTCGAGGCCTACGCCGAGTCGTTCAAGGTCCGCCACGACGACTACTCGGCGATCCTGGCCAAGGCGCTGGGCGACCGCTTCGCCGAGGCCCTCGCCGAGATGATGCACCTCAAGATGCGCAACGTCTGGGGCTACGGCGAGGCCGAAAAGCTCACAATCGAAGACCTGATCAAGGAAAAATACCGCGGCATCCGGCCGGCGCCCGGCTACCCGGCCTGCCCGGACCACACGGAAAAACGCAATCTTTTCGACCTCTTGCGGGCGGAAGAGACGGCGAAGGTGTGGCTCACCGAGAACATGGCGATGTATCCGCCGAGCTCGGTCTCGGGCTTCTACTTCGGACACCCCGATGCCAAGTACTTCCGCGTCGGCCAGATCATGAAGGACCAGGTCGAGGACTACTCCCGCCGCAAGATGATGGACCTGCCGGCCGTCGAGCGCTGGCTCTCGCCGAACCTCGCCTATGACCGGGCCGTCGTGCCGAAGGCCGCCCGCCTCGATTTCGAAGGAAAAGGCGGCGAGCGGGACGAGGCAAGGGCTTGAACCAACAGACGCTGACGATCGTCTTCGCGGTCGTGGTGCTCGGGTGTTTGGGCGTCGACCTGGGGCTGATGAGCCGCAAGGCGCGCGTCGTCACGCTCCGGTCGGCGCTCCTCTGGACGGCGTTCTGGGTGACGCTCGCCTTGGCCTTCGCCGGCGGAATCTATCAGCACCTCGGTCAGGCCCAGGCGCTGACCTTCCTGACCGGCTACGTCGTCGAGCAGTCGCTCAGCATCGACAACCTCTTCGTATTCCTCCTCATCTTCAAGTCCTTCCGGACGCCGCCCGAGCACCAGCACCGCGTGCTTTTCTGGGGCATCATCGGGGCCTTGCTCCTGCGGGCAGTCTGCATCGGGGCGGGCGTCGTCGCCCTGCAGCGCTTCGATTGGCTCACCTACGTCTTCGGCGCGATCCTGATCTGGGGCGGCCTCAAGACGGCCTTCGAGTCGGAGGACGACGACGAAATAAAGGACTCGCGCCTCGTCCGCCTCGTGCGCAAGGTCCTGCCCTTCACGGCCGCCTACGAGGGCAATCAATTCTTCGTCCGCCAGGGCGGCCGGACCTGCGCGACGCCGCTCTTCCTGACGCTGATCGTGGTCGAGGTGTCGGACCTGGTGTTCGCGGTGGACTCGATCCCGGCGGTGCTCGCGATCACGCAGGACCCGTTCCTGGTTTACACCTCGAACGTTTTCGCGATCCTGGGCCTCCGGTCGATCTTCTTCGCGCTCGCGCATATGATGCGGATCTTCCGGTACCTCAAGTACGCGCTGGCGGTGATCCTGGTGTTCGTCGGGGTCAAGATCGCGGCGGCGCACCACTACCCGATCTCGGTCTCGCTGACCCTCTCGGTCATCGGGGCGGTCCTGGCGGCGGCGGCGCTGGCCTCGGTGGTCATCAAGCCGAAGGCCGCCTGAAGACGAGCCGGCGGATCAGCGCTCGATCCCGTCGAGCGCCTTCATATCCTCGAACAGGTTCTTGGCCATGATCCCGACGAGCCCCTTGAAGTCGGCCGAAATGTCCCCTTTCCGCCCGGTGCTCACGGCGTAATACCGGAACATCCCCGTCCGCGCATTGATGAGCGCGGCATGCAGCGTCACCGGTTTCCTGGCGTCGAATGCCGCCTCGTCCCCCTCGAGCACGGTGGCCACGAGGTACGTCACCTTGAGGCGGCGCATCAGGTGCCGGTGCAGGTTCTCGACCGCGACCAGCGCCTTGTGGTCCGGCTCGGCCGCTTTGTGGAGCGCCTCCCCGTCGGCCTTGTCCAGGGCGGCTCCCAGCTCGTCGACCTGGGTCTTCTGCTTGCGGAGCGTGCGCCCGAGCTTCACCAGGTCGCGGTCGGTCTGGGGGACGCGGTGGTCCCAGTTGGGGACCTCGAGGTGCATGGAATCCTTCCCCCGCACGCCGGCCCGGACCCAATCGTAAAACGCGAGCTGCCACGCCGCCCCAAGGACGACCCCGACGTTGTCGGGCATCGCGAGGGACTTGGTGGCCGCGCGCAGGCCGGCCCCGACGATGATCAGCTCGCCATAGCGCTGGTAGGCGGCGGCCGGCACGATCCGGTTGAGCTCCGTCTCCTGGTCGTTCGACCCGGTCCCGAGCGGCGGCAGGACGAGGATCCGAGTGATTTTCGTCTGCGCCTTGACCTCGCCCGGCATCGCGATGGTGACCGGGTGCGGGCCGAGGCTTGTGCAGGAAACGGACAATAGGCCGAGCGCGCCGAGCAGGCCGCGCAATCTCGTGTATGCTGAGGTCTCAAACGCCAAGAGGAAGCCAGCCGTGTTCATGGGGATTGTGACATTTTTTGCCATTTTGTCGGGCCTGTCAACGGGGCCGTCGGGCGCCGTCCGCCGCGCCGCGCGGTCCACGTGGTACAATCTGTTTTACACGGAAAACACCCGCACGGATCTGCCTCCGCAAATCCGCCGTCGCAGCTCCCTTCCCCTTGCCCGTCCACTCGAGCAGGAGACCCCATGTCTTTTCGATACCAACTCCGCCTCGGCGCGCTCGCG
>JAYVWD010000340.1:0-2714 GCA_043786345.1 Pseudomonadota bacterium | reverse complement strand
TTGAGGACGAAGCAGGAACAATCGATCTCGGCGATGATCGTGGCGGAGCGCTTGTCGTTCTGGAGGAGCGCGGCTTCGCCGAAAAAGGGGTGGTCCTTGGCCTCGAGGACGGCGACCGGGAACGACTCGCCGCCGCCGATCGACTTGAGGACTTTGATGCGACCGCTGCTCAAGAAAAAGGCATCGGAGCCTTCGTCTCCTTCGTTGATGATGTGGGCGCCCGAGCGGTACTCGCCGACGTTGACCAGCGCGGCGATGTGGTCGATGGCCCCGGCCTCGGCGTGGAGGTCGGCGAAAAGGCGCACCTCATGCAGCCAGGCGACGGCGGACTGGGTGTTGGCGACGGTAGGCTTGGCCTTGAACATGGGCACTCTCATGCCGCGACGTTGTCGTTGGAGGGCTTGTCGGCTTTGCCTTCAGCGCGACTCTGCGACGTCAGCACGATGGCGGCAGAGCCCTTGATGATGCGGAAATCGCCGTTCGGATGGAAGACCGGGTTGTTGCAGCGCAGGGTCTTCACCGACTTGAGGTTCTCGATGAGGCGGCCGACGCTCGGCGTCCGCTGCGCTTCCTTGAACGCCATCTCCTTGATGGAGTGGGGGTTGCCGGTGTTCTCGAGGATGCCGAGGAGGAGGAGTCCGGCGTTCTTCGCCTCGAAGTCGGTCCGGAACTCGCCATAGGATTTGCCCTCGAAGCGCTCGGGGATCTCGCGGGTGCCGAGGTGGGCGCCGCTGCGCGGGTCGATCAGGTCGTGGAAGACGTTGGCGATGCCGGTGCCGCCCGAGGCGCTGCCGAGGAGGAGGCGGCTGCACTCGCGCGAGTAGATGATCTCGCCGACACCGGCCATCTTTAGGTAGCTGTCCAGGTTCGGGTCGAGGATCTCGGCGGCGACCATCGTGCCTTTGGCGATGTTGGAGAGGGCGATGGCGGCCATGATCGTCCGCGCGTCCGCCTCCATGGCGTTGGGCTTGCGGCCGTCGGGACCGGACGAGGTGTCGGCCAGGATGAGCATTTTCCGCGCGGATTGGGGCGCCGCACGCAGCAGCGTGGCCTGCTGGTAGTGCTCGCCGATGATGAAGTTGATCGACGCGAGGAGCGGGTCGGACTTGAAGGCCGCGATCTGCTCCTGTGTCTTGTTGGCGACGATGACGAGGCTCGAAGCCTTGAGCGTCGGGTTGAGGAGCATGACGTGCTTGACGAGGTCCGGCATGTCCTCCTTCCAACCGCAGATGACGAAGTGGTCCTTGATTTTGGACTTGTCCACGGTGCCGCGGCCCTCCATGAGGATCTGTTCGATGAAATAGGTCGAGATTTTCGCGGTGATGATGCCGATCGTGATGACGCCGGCGAACATCAAAATGACCGAGACGATGCGGCCGGCGGGCGAGATCGGCGCGTAGTCGCCGTATCCGACGGTCATAAAGGTGACGACACCCCACCAAAGCGCCTGGCCGTAGGTGGTGATGGTGGCGTTCGGGACGTTTTGCTCGAGCTGCCAAACGGCGAACGACACCCCGAGCCATGTGCAAACCATGGTGGCAAACACGAGGCGCATGCGGAAGCGTGCGACGAATTCCAGGTTGTCAGGGAGGACGAATTTCATCCTTAGCGCATCGGAGGCCGGGGGCCCCGGGCTTAGGTGAAACGGTTTCACCAAACCCCAAAATCGGCCGAAATAACGCGTAAAAATAAGGGGTTGGAGAGGACGCCCTTTTGGCAGACTCAGCCGTTGTCAAAATTCATGAATGGTCTAAGATGCTTGCATTCTTAGGTCGACTTTTATTTGGTCGCATACGACTCATTTTTTGTCTTGGGGAGTTCATCATGAAAAAGTGCGTGACTCTGGTTGTCGGCCTGGCCTTTGGCGCGGTTGCCGGCAGTGCGTTCGCGGCCGAGCCGGTGTTCCAAAACCATCTCAAGAGTGCGCCGATGGTTTCTCCGGCCCAGATCTATCAGACCCAGGACGTGAAGACCGATTTCGCGCTCGGGTTCACCACCGAGTCGGGCGAGACGAAGCCGGACCTCGGCGAGAAGACCACGACCCAGACCTCCGGCACCGACCTCTTCGCCGCCGGCATCTACAACATCAAGGCGATCGGCCTGCGCGCCGGCCTTATCGCGCAGTTCGGCACGTCGAACACGGAAGACAAGACCATCGCGACGTTCAAGACGGACGCCACGGTCCTGCAAGTCTCCCCGACCGTCGCCATGCCGGTCGGGCCCGTCGTGATCGGCGCCGCCGTCGACATGGTCCAGACCACGGTCAAGCCTGAGTCCATCAAGGAGCTGAAGTTCACCCGCACGGTCTTCCGTCCAGGCGTGCTTTTCGCGCAGGACAACCTCGAAGCCGGCATCACCTACGCCACGAAGTCGAACAGCGACGAAGTCAAGATCGCCGAGACCTCGCCGCCCCAGCGCCAGCGTGTGCCGGCCGATACGACCGTCCACGGCCGCTTCGCCGTCGACAAGACGATGATCTTTGGCGCGATCGTCAAGAACGTCCGCCAGTCCGCCATGGACAAGGACAACCTGACCGACCAACAGCGCCTCAAGGCGACCGGCGAATTCGAAGTCTCGGCCGTCCGCCTCGAAGCCGACATGGGCTACAACACGGCGTTCTACAAGAAAAACGAAGTCATGAACGAAGCCAACATCAGCACCGTCGAGCTCGGCGCGGCGGCGGATTATGAGCTCAACAAGACGGCGGCCATCGG
>JAYVWD010000339.1:0-2439 GCA_043786345.1 Pseudomonadota bacterium | reverse complement strand
GGCCGCCTTACCTTGCAGCACGACCTTGCCCGTCTCGAGCACGTACGCGTAGTGCGCCAACTTGAGCGCCTGGTTCGCGTTCTGCTCGACGAGCAGGATCGTCATCTTTTGGGTCTCGTTGATTTGCTTGATCGTCCGGAAGATCTCCTGGACGAGGATCGGCGCGATGCCGAGGCTCGGCTCGTCGAGCATCAGGAGCTTAGGGCGGGCCATGAACGCGCGGCCGATGGCGAGCATCTGCTGCTCGCCGCCGGAAAGCGTCCCGGCCAGCTGCTTCGTCCGCTCCTTGAGGCGGGGAAAAAGCTCGTAAACCTTCTCGAGATCCTGGCGGATCCCGTCCTTGTCGGTGCGGACGAAGGCGCCGAGCTCGAGGTTGTCCTTGACCGACAGCCGCGGGAAGACGCGCCGCCCCTCGGGGCAATGGCTGAGCCCGGCGCGGACGATCTTGTGGGCGGGATACCCGCTGATGTCGTTGCCGAGGAAGCGGACCCCGCCCTTGGACGGCTTGAGCAGGCCCGACAAGGTGCGGAGCGTCGTCGACTTGCCGGCGCCGTTGGCGCCGATGAGCGTGACGATCGTGCCCTCCTCGACCTTGATCGAGACGCCTTTGAGCGCGTGGATCGCGCCGTAATGAACGTGGATGTCGTCGACGGCCAGCATGTCGGTCAGGCCTCGCCCAAATAGGCTTTGATGACTTGGCTGTCGGCCTGGATGGTCGCCGGGGCGCCCTGCGCGATGGTCTTGCCGTAGTCGAGCACGTAGATGCGCTCGCAGATCTTCATGACGAGGCTCATGTCGTGCTCGATCAGCAGGATCGTCACGCCGAACTCGTCGCGCAGGCGGTGGATCAAGCCCATCAGGGTCGCGGTTTCCTGCGGGTTCATGCCGGCGGCCGGCTCGTCGAGCAGGAGGAGCTTGGGCGAGGTCGCCAGCGCCCGGACGATCTCGAGCTTGCGCTGTTCGCCGTAGGGAAGGCTCGCGGCCTCGTCGAACAGGCGGTCCTGGAGCGAAAAGACCGTCAGGAGCTGGATGGCCTTTTCCTTGAGCCGCCGCTCGGTCGCGCGAAACTTGCGGGTGCGGAGCACGCTCGCGACCAGGCCGTAGTCGACCTCGCCGTGGAGCGCGGCGCGGACGTTGTCCAGGACCGTGAGCTGCTTGAACAGGCGGATGTTCTGGAACGTGCGCGCGATCCCCAGGCGGTTGATCGCATAGGACGGGGCGCCGTCGATGCGGGCGCCGTCGAGGGTGATGGCCCCGGTCGTGGGCTTGTAGACGCCCGTGATCATGTTGAAGCAGGTCGTCTTGCCGGCGCCGTTCGGGCCGATCAAGCCGACGATCTCGCCTTTGTTGATCTCGAGCTCAAACTTCTCGACGGCGCGCAGGCCGCCGAAGCTGATGCCTAAGTCCTGCGTCCGGAGCAGGGGCGCGGCCGTCGCGGTCATGCGATGCCCTCGCTGATCTTGCCGACGGGCTTCGCGGGCTTGCCGTCGGTCGTGTCGCCATCGGGATGCAGGAGCTTCCGGAACGGGCCGAAATCCCAGAGCTCTTTGCGGCCCATCAGGCCCTGCGGGCGGAGCAGCACCATGAGCAGCAGCGCCAGGGCGAACACCAACATCTGGTAGTCCTCGAGGTGCAGCAGGCGCAGCAGCTCGGGCATCAGCGTCAGGCCGATGGCGGAGATGGTGACGCCCGTGATCGAGCCCAGGCCGCCGAGGACGACCATCGTGAGCACCTTGATGCTCTGGTCGAACTCGAAGCCGCTCGGGTTCAGGTACGTGGCGGAGTTGGCGTAGAGCGCGCCGGCCAGGCCCGCGATGCCGGCCCCGAGAACGAAGACCAGAGCCTTCGAGCGGACGCGGTTGATGCCGATCGACTGCGAGGCGATCTCGTCCTCGCGCAGCGCGCGGATGATACGGCCGATGTTCGAGTAGCAGACGCGATAGTAGAAGGCGAGGGTCCCGGCGACGCACAGCCAGATGAACCCTTTGCTGGCGTAGGTCGGGATGCCGCGCATGCCGGTGGCGGCGCCGACGAGGTCCCAGTTGTAGAGGACGCTGACGATGATGATCCCGAAACCGAGCGTGGCGATCGCCAGGTAGTCGCCAGCGAGCCGCAGGCAGGGGACGGCGATGACGAGGCCGGCGGCGCCCGCCAGCACGACGGCCAGGACGATGCCGGCAGCGAAAGCCAAATACCACGGTAAATGCAAAGGGTTATAGGTGGTCATCGCGCCCGAGGCGTAGGCGCCGATCGCCCAGAAGCCGGCGTGGCCGAGCGAGAACATGCCCGCCAGGCCGTTGATCATCTTGAGGCCGAGCGCGAGGATCACATAGACGCCGATGAGCTCGACGTTGTTGAGGACCGTCGGCCAGAGCGCGGCGAAGAAGTTGGAGAGTGCGTCGACCAAGGGGCGCCCCGTTAAACTTTGACCGTCTGCAT
>JAYVWD010000338.1:0-6948 GCA_043786345.1 Pseudomonadota bacterium | reverse complement strand
CCGCCGAAAGATGCGCCTCCCGTTGCCTTAGCCGACGTCGCTGCCCGTGGGCCCGGCGCCGCCGCGGCCGCTCCCGGCTCCGCTGGTGCGGCCGCCGCTCCCGGCTCGGCCGCCGCACCCAGCGCCGCCAGCGCGGCTCTTGCCGCGATCCCCAGCGGTTCCGGCGAGATCGCTCCAAACGCCGCGGCGACCCCCATCGCCCCCGAGCAGACGGCCGGGGTCGAGGCCGAGCTGCGCGCCACCGTGCGCAGCGTCGTTCTGCAGTACTTCACCGCCGTCCGCATGCCCCCGCCGCAGGCGGTGGACGTCGTCGCGACCGCCAATCTGGTCAACGACGCGTCCGGCACGGCGACCCGCCTGAGCGGCGTCGCGATCGACGTCCATCTCGTCGCGGACCATCCGGACAGCGTGATCGCCGAGGCTCGCAACTACACGCAGCGCGAGCTGGACGGCCGCGGGTACCGATTCGGTCCGGCGACGGACGACGCCGATCTGCGCATTCCCGCGACCCTGACCTTCAAGGCGGAGATCCCGCCCCCGCAAACCACCTGGCTCGCGAAACGCGGGCTCAAGCCGATCCTCGTGCTCGGGGCGATCGCGCTCGCGGCCATGGCGCTCCTCGCCCTGGCGCTCGGGATGACGCGGCGGCTCTTCCGCCGGTCGCAAAAAAAGGCGGGGCCGATGGGCGGCGGCGGCAGCACGGAGCCGGGGCGAGGCGAGCCCCTGGTGATGGGTTACCAGGGCAACACGGCGGCGCCGGTCGTCGATTTCGGCCCGCGGCCCGGCGCGCCGACGACGGCGCGTCGAGCGCTGATCGCCCGCGAGGAGGCCGCGGCACGGGAGGTGGCGGGGGCCTCACGCGAGGCTCTAATCGCCCGCGAGGCGGCGGCCGCGCACGACGCGGCAGTGGCCCGCGAGGCGGCCGCTGCGCGCGAGGCGGATGCCCGCGAGGCCCGCGCCGCGCTGGACGCCCAGGCGAATCGTGTGGCCAGCGCCGCGAAGCTCCTCGACGAAGAGCTCGCCGCGCAGAACCGTGACGGCTCCGGCATGGCGCGCGGCGCCGTCGCCGACCTGCTGCGCGCGGGCGCCGCGGCGCGGTTGGCGTCCGAGGAGTTGGCCGCGGCCCGGCACGCTCCGGAAAAGGCGGCTTCGAACGTGCCGGCCTCGGAGCGGTTGGCGGCGGAAATGCTCGTCAACGAAAAGCTCGCGGCCGTCCGGCGCGCCGCTGAAAAACTCGTCGTGGAAAAGCTCACGGCGACGCGGCTCGCCGCCGAGAAGCTCGCCGCCGGGAAGCTTGCCGCGGCGAAGCACACTCTGGCGCAGCAGGCCCCGGATCAAAGCCTTTTCTTCGACGACGAGCCGCCGCTCGTGCCGGTCGCGGACCTTCCCGGGGTCCCGGGCGAGGCGCCGGGTCAGGGCCACTTCGGCGAACCCAGCGCCGACCCGCGCGCCGGGGCCTCGGCGCGCGGCCGCGAGCCGCTCGAAGAACCGCTTTCCCCGCCCAGCCCGGAGCTCGCCGCGCTCCTCGCCCGCATCGAGCAGATGCCCCTCGACCAGGCGATGGTCGTCCTCGCGAGTCTGTCGGAGCCCGAGCGCGACCAGCTCTTCGACCGGCTCCACATCAACACCTCCGTCCGTCGCCGCGTCGAGCGGGAGCTCGAGGACCTGCGCCGCGGAGCACCGGAGTCCACTTGAGCGTCATCGTGGTCGGGGGCGGCGCCGCCGGCTATTTCGCCGCGATCCGGGCGGCCTCGGCCCGCCCCGGCACCCGGGTCACCCTCCTCGAGGGCACCCGCCGCCCGCTCACCAAGGTGCGCGTCTCGGGCGGCGGGCGCTGCAACGTCACCCATAACTGCTTCGACGCCCGCGAGCTGGCGCAGAGCTATCCGCGCGGCGGCAAGGAGCTCCTCGGCCCTTTGAGCCGCTTCCAGCCGCGCGACACCGTGCGCTGGTTCGCCGAACGCGGCGTCGAGCTCAAGGCCGAGGCCGACGGCCGCATGTTCCCCGTCACCAATTCCTCGGAAACCGTCATAAAATGCCTCGAAGCGGCGCTTACCGAGTCGGGCGCCGCGCTGACGCTCGGCGCGATCGTGCGCGGGATCTCCCGCACGCCGGCGGGATTCGAGCTGTCGCTGCAGTCGGGCGCGGCGCTGAGCTGCCGCCGCCTCCTCCTCGCCACGGGCGGGACGCCGCAAGGGTATGAGCTGGCGCGCGGCCTCGGCCACACGATCGAGCCGCTCGTGCCCTCGCTCTTCACCTTCAAGGTCCAGGATCCGCGCCTGGCCGACCTGGCCGGCGTCTCGTTTCCGCGGGCCGCGCTCGCGCTCACCTGCGACGGCGACACCCAGACGTTTCACCGCGAGAATCCGCTGCTCATCACCCACTGGGGCTTGAGTGGCCCGGCGGTGCTCAAGCTCTCCGCCTTCGGGGCGCGCGCCCTGCATACGAGCGGCTACCAGGCGGCCTTGACCATCAACGTCCTGCCTGACCTCAAAACCGACGCGGTCCTTGGCGTCCTCACCGCCTACAAAAACGAGCACCCGCGCCGCGCCGTCCTCGGGCACGTGCCGGTCGACGTGCCGCGGCGGTTCTGGGAACGCCTCGTGACGTTGACCGGCGTCCCGGAGGCCGGAACCTGGGCCGATCTGACGAAACGCGGGGCCCAGGCGCTCGCGGACGAGCTCACCAGGGGCGCCTACCGCGTGACCGGGAAAGGCGTGTTCAAGGAGGAGTTCGTCACCGCCGGCGGCGTCGCGCGGCGTGAGGTCGACTTCCGGACGATGGAAAGCCGGCTCGTTCCGGGCCTCCATTTTGCCGGCGAGATCCTCGACGTCGACGGCATCACCGGCGGGTTCAACTTCCAAAACGCCTGGACGAGCGGCTGGATCGCCGGCGGTGCGATGGTGGGACTTTGAATTTCACTTGAGGCCGAGCAGCGCCAGGATCGTCGCGTGCGCCGACATCATGAACGGCACGAAGACGAGGCTCAGGATGGCCATCAGCTTCATCAGGATGTTGAGCGAGGGGCCCGACGTGTCCTTGAACGGGTCGCCGACGGTGTCGCCGACGACGGCCGCCTTGTGAGCGTCGGAGCCCTTGCCGCCGTGCGCGCCGGTTTCGATGTACTTCTTGGCGTTGTCCCAGGCGCCGCCGGCGTTGGACGCCGAGATCGCCATGACGACGCCGCAGGTGAGCGCGCCGGCGAGCAGCCCGGCGAGGGCCTCGATGCCGAAGAAGATGCCGCAGACGAGCGGCGAGCCGATCACGAGGATCGCCGGCCCGACCATGCGGCGGAGGGCGGCGGAGGTCGAGATGGCGACGCAGGTCTTGTAGTCGGGGAGGGCGGTGCCTTCGAGCAGGCCCGGGATCGTGCGGAACTGGCGGCGCACTTCCTCGATCATCGCGTTGGCCGCCTCGCCGACGGCGAGCATCGTCTGGGCGGTGAAGAGGAAGGGCAGCACGCCGCCGACGAAGAGGCCGGCGAAGACCGTCGGCGACAGCAGGTCGACCGAATGGATGTTGGCGCGGGTCAGGAACGCGGCGAAGAGCGCGAGCGCGGTCAGCACGGCGGAGCCGATGGCGAAGCCCTTGCCGATGGCGGCGGTGGTGTTGCCCGCGGCGTCGAGGATGTCGGTACGGCGGCGGATTTCCGGGCCGAGGTGGCACATCTCGGCGATGCCGCCGGCGTTGTCGGAGACGGGACCGTAAGCGTCGATCGTGAGGCCGATGGCGGTGGTCGAGATCATGCCGATGGCGGCGATCGCGATGCCGTACATGCCGGCGTAGGTCCAGGACACCCAGACGGTGCCGGCGATGGCGAGGACGGGGACCACGGTCGAGGCGTAGCCGTTCGAGAGGCCGTAGATGATGTTGGTCGCGGCGCCCGTTTCCGAGGCCTTGGCGATCCGGCGGACCGGCTTGTAGGAGTGTGAGGTGAAGTATTCGGTGACGTAACCGATCGCGAGGCCGGCCCACAGGCCGCAGAGCATCGAGGCGAGGACGCCCGCGCGCGTGACGACCTTGGTGCCGAGGGTGAACTCGGGGACCATCGCGAACTGGGTGACCAGGATGATGGCGACCGTCATCAGCACCGTCGAGATCAGGAGCTGGCGCTTGAGCGTCGGCTCGACCTTGGTGGCATCCTTGGCGACCCTAGCGAAGAAGGTCGTGAAGAGGCAGATCGGGATGCCGACGGCCGAGATGGCGATCGGGTAGTAGAGGGCGTTCTGGTCTTGGGCGATCGCCGTCGCCGTCGCGCCGATCAGGAGCGCGGCGCAGGTGCCTTCCGCGAGGGAGCCAAAGAGGTCGGCGCCCATCCCGGCGATGTCGCCGACGTTGTCGCCGACGTTGTCGGCGATGACGGCCGGGTTGCGCGGGTCGTCTTCCGGAATGCCCTGCTCGACCTTGCCGACCAGGTCGGCGCCGACGTCGGCCGCTTTGGTGTAGATGCCGCCGCCGACGCGGCCGAAGAGCGCCACGGTCGAGCCGCCGAGGCCGAAGCCCGCGACCAATTCCATGACGAGCTCGGGGTTGCCCGGGATGTAGTTGCCGTAGAGGAGGCACATCGAGATGAGGCCGATCACCGCCAGGCCGACCAGCCCGAAGCCCATGACGGCGCCGGACTCGAAGGCGACCTTGAAGGCTGCCGCGATGTTTTCCTGGGCCTTGATCGTCGTGCGGACGTTGCCCATGGTCGCGATCTTCATGCCGAGGAAGGCGCTCAAGCTCGACGTGAAGGCGCCGGCCAGGAAGGCGATCGCGCTATAGAGGCCTTCGTTGAGCTCGGTGGCCGGATTGTTGAGGGAGACGAGGATGACGGCCGCGAAGGCCAAGGCGAAGAGCCCGACGTACTTGTATTCGCGGGCCAGGAAGGCCATCGCGCCGTCGGCGATGGCGCCGGAAATCTCCTTGAGCCGCGCCACGTTGGCAGCGGGGGCGGACTCGACTTTGATGGAGATTACGCGCCGGGCGAAGACGAGAGCAGCCACGAGTGAGAGCGCCGCACAGCCGTAAATGAGGAAAATCAAAGGAGCCCCTCCAAAAAGTATCGGTCCGCAAAATGAGTGAACGAAGCTCCAAGGTTATGCCTTTGGTCACCAACCCTGGCAAGCGCATTCCCATCGTTTTCTCACCCTGATTACTTCCTAGGCATGATGATAACATCCTGAAAATAAAGTATTTTTCCGGGGCGACGCGCCCGCGTCCGCTCCCGGGTTCAATTTTGTCCGGCAAATTCCGAAGGTTTAGTGTCATGGGAGGTTGCGTGAACATGGACCAGAAAAAGGGCGGAACGCTTCTCGTCGTCGACGATGAGGCCGAAATCCGCGAGATCATCGAGCTCTATGCGTCGACGCTCGGCTTCAAGGCCCTCGAGGCGCCGGACGGCGACGCCGCGCTGGAAATTCTGCGCACCCAGCATGTAGACGTGATCGTCTCCGACCTGATGATGCCGCGCATGACCGGGCTCGGGCTCCTCGACGCGCTGCGCTCCGAAGGGTTCATGCAACCGTTCATCTTCATCACCGCCTACCCGAGCCAGGACTCGACGATCCAGGCCCTGCGCCTCGGCGCCTTCGACTACCTCGAAAAGCCCTTCGACTCCGAGGAGCTCGGCACGCTGCTGACCGAGGCGATGCGCGTGAGCCACGGGATGCAGGAGCTCGGCGCCGCCGTCCGGATGCCGCGGGCCAACCCGGCCGACGACGACCAGCGCGCCGTCCTCGAGATCACCAAGCTCAAGACCCTGCGCTTCGACCGCGCGCCCGCCGGCGGCGAGTCGACGAAGCGGGAAAAGCTGCTCGACCTCTTCGTCAACGAGGCGACGCCGCAGCTCCTCTTCTGCGAGGCCTCGATCAAGGGCCTGCAGAACCTGGATGAGCGCAACTTCGAGCTCGGCTACCTGTTCCGCGTCATGCAGGGCATCGGCGCCGCGGCCGAGGCCGTGGGCGAGTCCCAGGTCAAGACCTTGGCGAATGCCGCGGAGGGGTTATACACCGCGCTCCGCGTCAAGCCGCGCGCCGTGTCGCCGGAGTACGTCGAGCTCGCCGTGCGCGTAAACACGGCGCTCCGCGACCTGGTCGGCCGCTGCGGCGACGCCGCCGCCGCGGGCGACGCGCCGAACGTCGGCGAGTTCGTGGTCGAGCTCGCGATCGCGGCGCGTGAGGTCGAGGCCTTCTCGGCCTTCATGGCCTCCTGAACGCCGCCAGGAAGGCCGCGTTGCCGTCGATCGTCTGGTTTTCGAGCCCGAGATCGTGGAGCTCGACGTCGCTCAGCTCGACGTTCCTGATGGTGACGTTCGTCAGCTTGACCTTGTGGAACTCGCAGTCGTTGAGCTGGGCGTTCTCGAACACGACGCCGTGGAAGGCGACGCCCTGAAATTCCATGTCGTCGAAGCGCGATTGGCGGATCTTGACGTCGTTCCAGGCGACGCCTTCGAGCGTCAGGTCGTTGAGCGTCGTGCCGCCCGTCAGCTCCAGATTTTTGAGCGAGCAGGCGTTGAACTCGCAGTCGGCGATCTGGGCCTCCTCGAGGCGCCATTTGCTCATCTTGCTGCCGTTGATCTCGCAGTCGTCCACGCTCGCCTTTTCGAGCGCGAGGTCGGCGAGGGAGCTGCCGTTGATCTCGCAGTCGTTGAACGTCGCCCGCCTGAGGACGACGCCGGCCAGGTTCGAGGCGTTGAGCTCGTTGTCGTTCATCTGAGTTAAAGGGGCGTCGTCGGCAGACGCCCCGCGCTACG
Source organism: Pseudomonadota bacterium (assembly GCA_043786345.1). Lineage (GTDB taxonomy): Bacteria > Bdellovibrionota_B > Oligoflexia > Oligoflexales > CAIYRB01 > JANOTL01. Next base: position 212 of record JAYVWD010000338.1, on the reverse strand, counting down.
CGCCCTTCTTCCCGGTCAGGATCCCGAGCGCATGCCGCGCCTTGTCCGACAGGATCGGCGCCGCCACGGCCCGTCCGCTCGACGTGATGGTCTGCGGGATCGGGCCGGGCGCCGGGATCGGCTCGAAGGACGGCCGCGGCCGCGCCGTCGCCGCCGGCCCGCGCGCCGCGGGGATAACCGGCGACGGGACCGTGGCCCGCGGCCGCGCCGCG
>JAYVWD010000337.1:0-2697 GCA_043786345.1 Pseudomonadota bacterium | reverse complement strand
TCACCGGGGTCGATCTGCCGGAGTTTCGGGAGACGGTCCGGGTGGAGCGGCCGGACGTCGAGCTCAAGGAGCTCGGATTCGGCGAGGCCCTGGCCCTCTGAAGAGGCCCAAGGCTTCATAATAATTCATGTTATCTCCGCAGTGGCGCGTTTCAGCGATTGACAAAAGCGCCCGAAGTCCTTAGATTCGCGGCGTTCCGAGACGGTCGGCCTTCCCAGGTCGGCTCCAAGGGCGAGTGGGCGACCGCGGTGAGCTTTGGGCTCATCGAGGAAAGTCCGGACTTCATAGGGCAGGATGCTGGCTAACGGCCAGGCGGGGCAACCCGACGGAAAGTGCAACAGAAAGTATACCGCCTGCGTCGACTCACAAGTCGCCGTCGGTAAGGGTGAAACGGTGAGGTAAGAGCTCACCAGCAGCCTGGGAACAGGCTGGCTCGGCAAACCCCATCCGAAGCAAGGCCAAATAGAGGGACAGCGTATCCCGTCAAAAGGATCCGCAACGCCGGCCCGGCGAGTCCCTGGGTAGGTCGCTCGAGGCGACAGGCAACTGTCGTCCCAGATGAATGGTCGCTCAAGACAGAATCCGGCTTATAGCTCGCCCTTGGGGTAAAGCCGACCGCAGTGAGCCGACCGTCCCGGACATCCTTTCGCGCCAGAGACACCGAGAGAAAACGCCCCCCATGCCGATCCGTTTCCACGACCCCTTCGCCGACCGGGCGGAGAAGCTCGACACCCGCGTCAACCCTTACGTCGCGCTGCTCAGCGCCGGGATGAAGGACGGCACGCTGCCGATCCTGCACGGCCCCGCGCTCAAAGACGTGCGCGGCACCTGGCGCGCGCGCGTCGCGGAATTTTACGCGCGCCCGGCGCCGTTCTTGAAGCTCGTCGTCGAGGTCGGCTGCCATAAGGGCCACACCCTCGTCGAGATGGCCGCGGACCAGCCCGACACGGCGTTCGTCGGGCTCGACATCACGTTCAAGCGCGTCGTCACGACGGCGCAGCGCGCCCAGGAGCTCGGGCTCAAGAACGTCTTCTCCGTCCTCGCCAACGCGACGGCCCTCGACCAATACTTCGCGCCCGCCGAGCTCGACGGCCTGGTCCTCTTCTTCCCCGACCCTTGGGTGAAGAAGAAGTCCCAGGCGAAAAACCGCCTCGTCAACGCGGCGTTCGCGGCGCGCCTCCACGCGGCGCTGTCGCCCGCCGGCTTCTTCTGGTTCAAGAGCGACCAGGAGGTCTACCTGCGCGAGACGACGCTTTACGCGGAAAACGCCGGCTTCGTGCGCGCGGAGGCGGTGGGCAATTCTTTCCCGCGCGACTACCTCAGCACGTTCGAGAAGCGTTTCGCGGCGCAGAATCTGCCGACGCACGGCGCCGCCTGGCGCCGCTCCGCGCCTATGTTATGATTGATTCCACCGATGGATGACGCGACCAAATCAAATAAACTGGGCACGCCCGCCGACTTCCTCCGGCACGCGGAGGCCTTGATCAAGTTCGAGGCGGACATGCTCGGCAAGGCGCACGCTCCCCGCGTGTCGTCGCTCGAGGAGCTCATGGCCCCGGCCCCCTTCCTCGCCGCGGATCCCGACGCCGAGCCTTCCGACAAGAAGAAGGGGGCCGTCGTCGCGTTCCCCGGGCCGAAGAAGAAAAAGAAGAAGGACCCCCCTTCCTGACCATCCCCAGCGACATCAGCGTCGAGTGCCAGCTCACCCGGTTCAAGGCCGACTCCGCCTTGGTCGCCGCCCTCGCCCGGTTCATCGCCGGCCGGCTCGGCGTCGCCGGCAGAGACATCGGGGTGTGCCTCGTCGAATCCCGCCAGATCCGCAAATTGAACCGCGACTTCCGCGCCAAGGACAAGCCGACCGACGTGCTCTCGTTCCCCCAACAGGACTTCAAAAAGCCGCTCAAGGTGCGGGCGACCGCGCCCCGCGCTCCGAAGCGCGCGCGCCCCGGGCCGCCGGACCCGCTCGGCGACGTGGTGATCTCCCTGCCGGAGGCCGCGAGGAACGCCAAAAATATCGGCCAGGATCTCGACCGCGAGGTCTGTTTCCTCTTAGTCCACGGCATCCTCCATTTGTGCGGCCATGATCACCTGGTCCCGAAGGAGGAGGCGGTGATGCTCGGCGAACAGCGCAAGCTGATGGCCCTGCTCGCCCGCAAGACCGGCCCGAACGGCCGGCCGCTGTGGACGAAGTGCGTGGCGAGGAAACGCGGTGGGTAAGGTCCCGTTCGTCGAATACGACCTGATCCAGCTGGGGATCATCGCCGTCTGCCTCGTCCTGTCGGCCTTTTTCGCCGGCACCGAGACCGCCGTCACCTCGCTCGGCTCGCTCAAGGCGAAGCACCTCCTCGACACCGAAAAGCGCGCGATCAAGCCGTTGACCCTTTGGCTCAACCACCCGAACCGCGTCCTGACGACCATCCTGATCTTCAACAGCACGGTCCACATCTTCGCCTCGGCCGTCGCGACCGACTTCGCCTCGCGGCACTTCGAGAGCCAGGCGATCGGCTACGCCACCGGCGCGATGACCTTCCTCGTCCTGGTCTTCGGCGAGATCACCCCCAAATCCTACGCCAAGACCCACGCGGAGCAGCTCGCGCTGCCGATGCTGCGCTTCATCTACCTGATCCAGGTCGTGATGTTCCCGCTGGTCTGGGCGCTGTCCGAGCTCTCCAACCGCTTCGTCTACTGGCTCGGCGG
>JAYVWD010000336.1:0-1706 GCA_043786345.1 Pseudomonadota bacterium | reverse complement strand
AGCACCTCGGAAGGCGGCATCCGCGCCAAGCCAGGCGACCGGCCGCCGACCGCGGGTGAAGTCAAAGGTACGGTCGTCGGCGTCACCGGCGACGTGGTCAAGGTCATGGTCGGCGAGAGCAAGGCCGACAAGATCAAGGGGAGCACCGTCGTCAAGGTGAAGGCCAAGGGTTTCAAGACGAACGAGTGGATCTTTTTCCAGCCCGACGCCAAGGGCGCGGGCGACGTGTGGACGATCAAAAACGTGCTCAAGCAGTAGTCCCGCCGTCGCGCGTCGCGCTATGGCGGGCAGGCCCGAAGCCGAAAATCAGCCGACGACGCCCTCGTACGCGAGGGTGTTTTCGTTTTTCCGGTCGAGGCGGAACCGGTGCAGCGAGCAATTCGGCACCCTAATATCCGTAAATTCGATCACCCCGAGATCACCTCGTAAGGGTCGTCGTTCAAGGCCGTGAGCTGCAGCGCCGTGGACTTGAACTCGATGGTGAGGCCGAACTCCTTCACCAGGCGCTCGAAGATCTCGCGCTCCTCGTTCAGAATCCAGTTGCGGATGTCGTCCCGGACCTTGACCTTGATGCTGCGTTGGCCCGTCTGGAGCGTGTGGCGGCGGATCTCGCGCAGGAGGTCGTGGGCGTCGGTCATGGTGCTGCGGACGCGCCCGCGGCCCTCGCAGAACGGGCAGGGGTCGGTGAGCTGGCGCTCGAGCGACTCGCTGGTGCGTTTGCGCGTCATCTGCACGAGGCCGAGCTCGCTGATGCGCAGCACGTTGGTGCGGGCCTTGTCGCTCTTCAGCTCTTCCTGGAGGAAGTTGAAGACCTTGTCTCTGTCCTCGAGGCGCTCCATGTCGATGAAGTCGATGACGATGATGCCGCCGATGTTGCGGATCCGGAGCTGGGCGACGATCTTTTTGACCGCCTCCATGTTCGTCTTGAAGATGGTCTCGTGGGCGTTGGCCTGGCCGACGTATTTGCCGGTATTGATGTCGAACGAGGTGAGCGCCTCGGTCTGGTCGATGACCAGGTAGCCGCCCGACGGCAGCTCGATGCGCGAGGCGAGCGCCCGGCCGATATCCATCTCGACGCCATAAACGTCGAAGATCGGGAGCTTGTCCTCGTATTGCATGAGTTTTTTGCTGGCGCCGGGGATGGTCGCGTTGAGGAAGCGCTTGAGCTCCTCGTGGGCCTCGGGGTCGTCGACGACGATGCGGTCGATGTCGTCCGAATAGAGGTCGCGCGTCGTCTTCAGGATCAGGTTGAGGTCCTGGTAGATCAGGGACGGCGACTCGCCGCGCTTCTTCTTGGCCTCGACGCTCTTCCAGAGCTTCGCCAGGAACTTGAGGTCCTTCTGAAGATGGACTTCGTTGACTTCTTTCGCCGCCGTGCGCACGATCACGCCCACGTCGTCGGGCTTGATCTGGCGGACGATGTCGGTCAGGCGGGCGCGCTCGGCCTCGTCGTCGATGCGGCGCGAGATCCCGATGTGGGTGAAGTCCGGCATGAGCACCAGGTAGCGGCCCGGCAGCGACAGGAACATCGTGACGCGCGCGCCTTTGGTGCCGAGCGGTTCCTTGGCGACCTGGACGACGATCTGCTGGCCTTCCTTGATCAGCTTTTCGATCGGCTTGCGCTGGCGGAGGCTGCGCTCGCGCAGCTCCTCCGGCGACAGGTCCGAGACGGCCGCCGGGTCGCCCCGCTGCTGCTCTTTCAGGGA
>JAYVWD010000335.1:0-9460 GCA_043786345.1 Pseudomonadota bacterium | reverse complement strand
GCCGACCGCGATTACTGACCGAAACTGCTGGCTTTCGCGCGGCCTTGCGGTATCCTCTAAGGATCCGCAACCCTGGACTTTTTTCGGTTATCGATGCTGTTGCTCAAGCTTTCGGCTCTCGTCGGACTCGCCCTGGCCGCGCCTTGGAGCGTGGACCGGGGCCTCGTCAACGACCAGCAGGAATCCAGGCTCCGCGACCGCTACAAGTCCATCGACTCGCCGGCCGAGCTCGAAAACCTGCTCCGCGACATCGACCGCCGCATCCCGGCGCAGCGCCTCGAGGCCCGGCTCGAGAACGGCGGCTGGGTGATCCACGGCGAGCGCGCGGCCGTCGTCGCCGACATCGACCTGCGCGTGACGACGCGGGCGCTCTCGGGCCCGCTCTACGCCGCCGTCCAGAACTACCTGGGCCAGGTCGACTCCCCCGAGATCCAGTCCAAGGTCCAGGATGTCCTCAAACGCTACCTCCGGAAGCGCGGCTACCCGAAGGCCCGCATGAAGCTCGCCGCCGAGAAGCGCGACGACGGCGTCGCCTACACCGTCGAGCTCGCCGAGGGCAACCCCTGCGTCATCAGCCGCATCGAGCTCGGCTTCCGCCTGCCCCGCGACGCGAAGCTCAACGTCAAACCCGGCGGCATCTGCGACCAGGAGGAGATCGAGGCCGCCGTGAGCGAGCTCGAGCTGTCGCTCAGGGACCGCGGCTACAACCAGCTCAAGCTCGAGCTCTCGGACGTCGTCTTCGACGAGGCGCACGACTCCGCCACCGTCTACGTGTCGGGTGTCCTCGGCCAGCGCGTCCGCTATGAGATCGTCGACTCGCAGAAGCGCTTCCTGATCGACGACATCTTCGCCGATGAAGAGCTGACCAAGGTGGACCCGACCATCGTCGGCCCCGACGCGATGGCCGCCGAGCTCGCGCGCCGCTACCGGAACCGCGGCTTCAGCGACGTCCTGATCAAGGGCCCGGAGGTCCGGCGCGCCGGCGAGGACGAGTTCGTCTACGTTTACAACGTCGACCCCGGCAAGCAGTACATCCTGAAGAGCGTCCAGTTCGAGGGCGTCACCGTCTTCACCGAGGAGGAGCTCCTCGACACCATGGGGCTCAAGAGCCTCTGGCAGACCTCGCGCCCGCTCAACCTCGAGGAGGTCCAGCAGGGCCTCAACGCTTTGCGCGCGAAGTACCAGGACAAAGGCTACTGGGACGCCAAGGTCCGGGACCCCGGCACGGGCCAGAAGGACAAGGAGACCGGGACCGTCCGCCTCACGATCCAGGTCGAGGAGGGGCTGCCGCGCCTGCTGCGGGGCCTCGACGCCAAGGGCAACAAGGCGCTCGCCGAGTCGGAGATCAAGGAACTCCTCAAGACCCCGGCCGGCGAGCCGCTCGACCGCTCCCGCCTCGTCGACTTCCAGCAGGACATCCGCGCCGCCTATCAGGCCAAGGGTTTCCTTTACGCCGACGTCCAGATCGACCTCAAGGCGGCCGAGGTGAAGCGCCGCATCCTGGTCGACGTGGCGGTCACCATCAACGAAGGCCCCCGCGTCCGGATCGGCGAGATCACGGTGTTCGGCCTGACGCGCACCGACAACAAGGTCGTGCGCCGCGAGCTCCTCTTCCAGACGGGCGACGTCTACGACCCCGAGCGCATCAGCCTGTCGCGCCAGTCGCTCACCCGGCTCGGGCTCTTCCGCTCGGTCCAGATCCTGCCGACCGACCACAACGCCATCTCGAACAAAGAGCAGACCATCGATTTGACCGTCGACGTGCGCGAGGGCAAGGCGGGGAACGTCTCGTTCGGCCCCGGGTGGAGCCTGTACCGCGGCTGGCATTACGAGGCGGAGGCGGCGTACAGCAACTTCGGCGGCGTCGGCCGCCAGGCCTCGGTGCGCGGCTCGATCAGCGAGGAGCGCAACCAGGAGGCGATCGGCGCCAAGACCCTGCTCGGGCGCAAGATCGGCGCCGGCTATGTCGAGCCCTGGATCTTTGACCTGCCGGTCGACCTCGTCATCGGCGCGACGCAGAAGGCGGAAGCTATCGAGCACTTCTGGAGCCTGTCAAAGGGTGGCGAGCTCGCGCTCAACCACAAGTTGCGCGAGATCCTGCCGGGCAGCACGATCGGGGTCTTTTACGGACAGAAGATCGCGCGCACCGAGGGCAACCGGCAGCGGGTGGACGAGTTGAAGGCGACCGACGTGCGCATCGGCTCCGTCGGCGTCCGCTACGACCTCGATCGGCGCGACAATCTTCGGTTCCCAGGGTCGGGCTACACCCTGGACACCGAGCTCGCCTGGGCGCGCTATGGGCTCGGGGGCGACCTGCGCTACTTCCGCTCGTACGTCAGCACGAGCCGGTACTTCGGGATCCTGAGCGACCTCGTGCTCGCCTTCAACGGAAGCGTCACCAGCTACGAGGGGATCCAGCGCCGCAATGAGGACCTGGTCGGCATTCTGCCGCCGTCCGAGCGGCTCTTCACCGGCGGCACAGATGGCGTGCGCGGCTATGCCCCGAGCGCGCTCGGGGCCGAGGTGAGAAAGCCGGTCTTTAGCAAGTCCGGGGAGCCCTGCCAGGTCCTGGGCTACGATTCGGCGGTCCTCGGCGGCTCGAGCCGGACGATCGTCAAGACCGAGCTCCGCTACCGCATCACCGATTCGGTGGCCGCGACCGGCTTTATCGACAGCGGGGCCGTGTTCTTCAGCCAGGACCAGATGCGGAAGTTCCAGCAGGCCTACAAGGACCCCGTCGACGCCGCGAGCGAGAACCCGAACTGCGGCACCGACGTCAAGGCGCGCCGCAGCATCGAGGACAACATCGGCTACGACTACGCCTCGCTCCTGCGGAACCCCGAGTACCTCTGGAGCCGCCACTACTATTCCTACGGCACCGCCTTCAACCTGCTGACGGCGCTCGGCTCGGTGAACCTGGCCTACGGACTACCCTGGCGCGAGCCGCGGACCGAGGCGTGCACAACCAATACCGGCTCCTGTTATCCGCGCGGGAAGCAGGGCGGTTATTGGTTTACGCGCGGCGAGTTCAGCCTCGACGTCGGAGCACGCTTTTGAGGCGCGGCCCAGGCGAGCCTCACCAGTCGCCTTTCGCCCAAAAATATAGCGACGCGTTGAGGTAGTCGTCCGGCGCCCGCGCCCCGACCCAGAGCGCCCCGTCCGCGTCGACGGAGAACGTCGCCGCGTCCTTGATCTTCGCCGGGATCACCCACTCGGGCCTCGCCCGCGCCACGTGGAAGCAGGTATCGTACTTGAGCGCCACGATCCGCTGCCGGCTCGCATCGCCCACCAGGATCAGCTTCTGCCCGTCGCGCTCGACGGCGGCGGCCCCGAACAGGTCCTTGGGGCTCACGTCGCCCAGGCCATCGACGTTGCAGGCCCGCGCGACGACGCAGGACGACGGCATCTCGTCGTCGTCGGAGCACTCGAGCTCGAGCAGCGGGTAGCCCTTGAGGCGCGTCAGCGCGAAGTAGCCGCGGACCTTGCCGCGCCAGCCGGCGGGGATGCGCGCGAGGCCTATGACCTTGACGCCCGGCGTGGCCTGGACGGCGCGGGCGAAGCGGACCCTCAAGTCCTTGGTTTCCCAGGCCGTCGCCTCGCCGCCGCGGTCGCGCGGCGGCCGGACGGTGTCCCAGGGAACGCTGCGGCGAGCGACCTCGGCGAGGGTCGCCGCGTCCGCTTCGACGAACGTCAGGCCCTGCCCGTCGAAGAGCAACGCCTTGTTCCCGACCAAGTCCACGGCCCGCCAGTCGAGCGGGCCCAGCGCGCCCTTGACGACCTCGCGCCGCTCGCCGGCCTCGATTTTGCCGAAGACGGCCTCGCGCGTCGCGCCCGCGGCGTCGAACGGCGTCACGAGCGCCGACGCCTTGCCCGGCGCCAGGGCGATGATCCGGTCGCCGAAGCGCCCGACCGCCGCGACGGAGCGATGCAGCGTCTCCAGGGACGCCCGCGCCTCGGGGAACGCCAGCTCGCGCACGGGATCCGTCGCCGGGCCGGCGCCGGCGAGGGCGGCCGAGGCGGCGGAGCCCAAGATGGCAAGTAGTGATTTCGCGAGGGGATTCACGGAGCCCTTATCGGCCGTTCCGCCGCGCCTACTTAGCCGGGCGCCCTCGACGAAAGCCCCAAGACCTAAGGTCCCGCCGGCGCCGGGGACGCGGCGGGCCGCCCCCGGCGCCCCGGCTCCGGCGCCACGCGTCGCGCGCAACGCGACGTTTGTCTTGAAGTTTCCGCCATTTTTCGCGCAAACGGCCGCCTGCCGGCGCCGGCGAGCGGCATACCCGAACCGCCGTAACGCGATACAATGAAACTCGTATCCCCGTCCCGCTCGCCGCCTCTTTCTTTTTTTTCGCACCGCACCACCCGGAGATCACCTTGGACGCGAACGCCGGTCACGCGCGTTATCTCGCCTGTCGCGACAAGCAGAGCCGCCTCGCCACCCTGCGCGAGCTCGCGCGGGAGGGCCAACACCTGCCGACGCCGCTCGTCGAGGACCTGCTCGCGCTCGACCTCGGGCTGGAGGAGCGCCTGGCGCTGCTCGAGGCCGCCGGCAGCAGCGACCGAAAGACGCTCGAGCACTTCCTAACCGGGCATTTCACGGCCCAAAGCCAGAACCTGGCCTCGCTCGCCGTCCGCCTCTGGAGCCAGAAGACGGACCACCTGCTGTGGTTCCGCGTGCTCGGGGCCGCGCAGTCGCCGCTGACGCCTCAACGTGTTTTGTTTACTGCCCTCGACCACGCCGCCGACGCCGGCGGCCGCCTGATGGTCGAGGAATGCGCCGCGCGCGACGGCCTGGAGGACCTTTCCCCGGCCTTTTGGAACCTGCTGCTCGTCCGCGCGCTACAGTGGAACGTCGAAGGCCCGCGCCTGGCGAAGCTCGCCGAATCCTGCCTGAAAGAGCTCGCCGCGACCTACGCCCCCGACAACAAGGCGGTCGTCGCGGCGCTCGGCTACGTCGCCCGTTTCCACCCCGAGGAGCTGAGCCGCCTCCTCACCTCGCAAGTCGTCGCCGAGCCCTGGCGCGACGTCCTCCGCATCTTCGTCCACTATCATGAGCAGTCCGAGGAGCAGCTCGGACGCCTGGCGAAGCTCGCGCAGAAACCGCCGAAGGCCAAAGCCGCCGCGAAGTGGCAGCACGACCTGCCGCCCCTCTGGCTGCGCCACCGCATGGACGTCACGGCGGTCGCCGGCGCCCTGGCCGCGATCGCGGCCGACGCCGCCGAGCCGGCGCTCAGCGGCCCGACGCGCCTCTCCTTCGAGCCGTTCGGCGGCGTCCTCGAGACGACCCTCGCCGCCGCGCTCACGAGCCTGAGCGACGAAGCCGCCTTCGGCCAGAGCCTGGGCCGCGTGCAAGGCCTCTTCAGCGTCCCGGCGCCGCAGCCCCTGATCGAGCAGCTCAAGGAGCGCCTGCGGACCGCCGCCGATCCGGCGGCGATGCTCTCGGTCCTGCCGCTGCGGTTGCGCCTCGCGCTCACCGGCGACATCCCGTCCCTCAAGACCGAGGAAGCCGAGACGCTCGCCCGCAAGGCCGCGTCGGCGCCCGCCCGCTTCGTCGACTTAGCCCCCGACGGCCCGGACTTCGCCGCCCGCCGCACCTACTTCGACATCGTCTTCCGCGGCGTCCGGCCGCTGACCAATGCCCGGAAGGACGACGGTTTCTGGCCGCTCCTCCTCGACGCCTGGATGAACCCCGTCGAGGTTAAGCTCGGGCCCCTCGCCCAGGCCGCGCGCCAGGTCGACGGCGTCTTCCGCCTCGCCTATGTCAGCACGCTCGGCCGCTTCAAGGGCCACGATCAGGCCGCGCTCAAGCTCCTCGACTTCATCCGGACCAAGGAGGAGGACGAGCTCCGCTGCGTCGTGCACGCCCTGGACGGCATCGGCACGCAGCGCGCGACCCAGGAGCTCGTCGCGGCGCTGACGCGGCCCAACGTGACGACGACGCTCCAGCTCGAGGTCTGCGGGATCCTCAAGCGCCACGACGTGGCGAACCTCCAGAACGAGCTGCGCAGCGCCATCTCGGACATGGCCTCGCGGAGCGAGCAGTCCGCCGAGACCCGCGAAATCCGCGAGCTCGTCGCGGGGCTCCTCACGACGATCGCCACGGCGGCCCTGCCGGACTCCGGCGGCAAGGTCGCCGGCACGACCGACGCCGAGCTCGACCACGCGCTGGCCGGGCGCATCCCGCATTACCGCGAGCTGTCGAGCGAGGTGAAGCGCGCGCTGCGCACCTCGCAGTACTTCCACACCCAGGTGTCGCACACCAACGCGCCCGAGTCGATCGACCTGAGCCCCGTGATCGACATGCAATACAAGGCTCTGGAGCTCCTCTTCCGCGAGCTGTTCGAGGACTCCTGCTCGCGGCTGATCCACCGCGGGATCCTGCAGCACCGCCTGGACGTCATCGGCTACGCCCGGCCGGTGCCGCGCGCGATGGACGACTTCGAGGCCTACGTCGAGAAGCTCCCGACCATCCGCGAGATCCCGTTCTTCAGCAAGTTCAAGCTGCGGAAGCTCCTCCGGGCCATCTGCCAGTTCCGCCCCGGCAAGCGCTTCACGCTCGACGGCCTCAAGGCCTTCGCGCTCTTCTTCCTCTGCTTCAGCCGGAGCGAGTGCAAGTACGGCCTGGGCGGCCTCTTCCCGCTCGGGCTCGGCAGCGACGAGGTGCTCTTCAACTTCTGCAAGGAGCTCCACGTCCTGCAGGACTTCCGAAACCGCGCCGCGCACGAGGGCTTCCACCCCGACGCCTCGAGCGACATCGACGGGATCTGGCGCGCGACGGCCGAGATCGTCCAGGTCAGTTTCCGGGTCCGGGCCTTCCTCGACCAGGCCTCGGCGCAGGAATACGCGCCGAAAAACCGCTCGGCGCCGGTGATCGAGAAAAAGGTCTCATGATCCATCGCCCCCGCCTCGCGCTCTTGGGACTCCTCCTGGTGCCGGCCCTCGCGTCGTGCACCTGGCTCTCCCGTGGGACCGACAAGGCGGGCAAGCCCAAGCCCTCCGCCGAGGCGCCGGTCACCCAGCAGCACCCCGTCGGCGCGAGCACCTCGGCGAGCGGCAGTGGCAATGGCAGTGGCGGCGGCAACGTCGTCCCCGCCCCCCCCGCTCCGCCGGCGCCGCCCGCGCCGCCCGTCGGCCCGCTCATGCCGCCGCAGGACGAGGCGAAGCTGGACACCGGCGGCAACGTCGTCGACTACGCCAAGCTCTGCAAGGCCGAGATCGGCATGGCGGCGGCCGTCCAGGCGCCGTGGAACTGCCTCGACGGCGTCGAGATCCCGATCACCGCCGGCGCCAAGCCCGTCGACGCCGCGGGTTACGCGCAGATGGCGGCCCAGGGCGGCGGCTGCGACCGGCCGTCGTGGCTCGGCGACGCCCCGTGCTCCAACTACGCCTTCGTGCAGCGGCGCGAGCTCGCGCCGAACGTCACCGCCATGTTCCTCTGCCGGGAGCGCGCCTTCACCACCTGGAAGGACAAGGCCGGGCGCCGCGCCGACTACGAAAAGGACAAGAGCATCACGAACTTTCGGCTGCTCTATGACTTCGACAGCCTGGGGCTCATCTGGACCAACACGAAGACGGGGAAGACCTGCTTCTTCGACTTCGTCGGCAAAGTCTTCGGCGGGCACGTCGTCTCGCCCGACGACGAGGCGCTCCCGCAGCTCGCCGACCTCCCCGACCCCAAACCGCCGGCGACCCTGCCGGCCGGCATGACGGCGGAGCAGGTGTGGCGCAAGAACGCGGCCGCCACCTGGAAGGCGCCCGCCGAGGTCGCGCAGAAGGACAATTGCATCCGCTGCCACGACACCGGCCCCTTCAAGTCGAGCCCCTACATGGAGCAGGCCCTCAAGGTCCCGACTTCCGACAAGGCCGTGCCGTACCAGATCGTCGGGCGCGTCATGGACCCGTGGCGCCAGCAGTTTCCGCTGTTCGCGATCACGACGGCCAAGGTGCAGGGCGCGGCCGGCGACGAGGAGCAGCTCTGCACGAGCTGCCACCGCATCGGCAGCCAGGCGAGCTGCGAGCAGCAAGTCGCCTATGCGACGGGCGCGACGGCGCCGGCGACGCTGTCGGCACACGGCGCGAGCTTCTTCGTCCGGATGTGGATGCCGCCGCTCAGCGAGGAGCTGGTCCATGCCTGGCAGGGGAAAACGGAGCGGCAGCTCGGGACGCTCTGGAGCGGCCTCTACGACGCGCACGTCCAGAAGATCCGGTGCTGCTGCCTCAATGCGGCGGCGCGCGGGTGCTTCCGGCAGGACATCACGGCGAGCCCGCTGCCGGAGCCCGTCGAAGGGGAAGGACCGGCGGATTGTCGCTGAATAAACAAAAATTGAATTTTCTGACCGCCCTCGGCCCGATCCTCGGCACCCTCCTTGCCGCGATGCCGGCCCTTGCCGCCGGCCCGGCGCCGAACCCCACCTCGATCGGCACCCGCGCCTTCTGCGAGGCCTTCGAGGCGCCCGACGCGCCGAAGTTCGCGTCCTGCACCGCCAAAGACGCCGGCGACCCCCAAGTCGCCACCGCCTTCGAGGGCGCCGCCCGCCTGCAGCACCAGTGCCTCGAGCTCCTCAACTCGGCCCTGGCCGCCAAGCACGTGAAGATGGACCCGGTCGGCGCGCGCCGCTGCGCCGCGGCGCGGCAGGCGTTTCTCCAGGATCCGCGCCGCCCGCCGGCCAGACGCGCCGCCATGGGCGCCGCCTGCGCCGCCGCCTTCACCGGCCTCCAGAAAACGGGCGAGCGCTGCGAGTCCGCCCTCGACTGCGCCGCCGGCCTCGCCTGCGCCGGCCAGGGCGGCGGCCCACCCGGAACCTGCGCCGAACCCGCGAAGCCTGGCGCCGACTGCTCCGGCGACGCGGTGAACGGCAGCGCCGTCGCGACCCTCTTCGGCGGCCTGCGCGCCGTGTGCGCCGCCGGCGCGCACTGCAACGGCACGGCCTGCGCCGCGGATCTCGGGGCCAAAGCCAAGTGCTCCGGCACGGATGCCGACGCGTGCGGGCCCGGCCGCCGCTGCCTTGTGGGCGCCTGCGCCGCCGACCTGCTCGGCATCAAAGGCGATGCCTGCAGCCGTCCCGCCGACTGCGCCGCCGGATTTCTCTGTAAAAACGAGGCCTGCGCGCCCGCGGCGACCGCCGGGGCAAAATGCTCGGCCGACGACGACTGCGCCGGCGCCTGCCGCAATGGCCGCTGCGCGACCCGCTGCGGCTCGAAATAATGAGGAGACGTCAGGGATGAGACCGCTGCACCGCCCCAAGGCGCCCACCATCGACTACCGCGACAAGCCGAAGGCGAACATGCGCCTGCTCGGCGGCACGCTCCTGCTCGGGATCTCGATCGGTGCGGCCGGCGTCCTGCTCGTGTCGATGACGAGGCCGCAGCCGAAGGAGGCGCCGGGCGCGCCCGTGGCCCTCGCCGCGCTGGCGATGGCCACCCCGGCCATGCCCGAGCGGGCGGCCGCACCGGCCGCCGCACC
>JAYVWD010000334.1:0-3106 GCA_043786345.1 Pseudomonadota bacterium | reverse complement strand
CGTTTGTCGGCCAGGGCGTCGGCGCCGAGCTTGTACTTGGGGTCTTTGTTCCAGGTGACGATGCTCGGCATCAGCTCGGCGACGACCACTTCGGCGTCGGGCCCGAGCGAGCGCAGCGCGGCCCGCAGCGTGTAGCCGAGGCCCAAGCCGCCGATGAGGACCCGGACCGCCGGCCGCTCCCGGAGGGGCGCGCAGGCGACCTCGCCCAGGCGCTCTTCGGAGTGGTGGTGGCGCGTCGACATCAGCTCGCGCCCGTTCACGCGGATCACGTAGTTGCCGTCGTGCTCATGAAGCGAGAGCGTGCTGCCGTCGGGCGTGGTGACCTGCTCCAGCAATTCCGTCTTTTTCATCCGCTTCCCGCCCCGCCGGATTTCGTTGTAACGTGCGCGCCATGGAAGCGCCCGAAGTCATCGTCCCTGAGCCCCGGCACGCCGAGCAGATCGCCCGGCTGAGCCGCTCCACGTATGAGGAGACCTTCATCGGGGTCTCTTACTACACGAGGGAGCTGGTCGAAGGCTATACGCGGGCCACTTTTACCGCGGACGCCATCCTCCGCGACCTGGCGGATCCCGCGATCCGGTTCCTTCTGGCTACGCTCGACGGGGCGGCGGCCGGATACGCCAAAGCCGCCGAGCGCGCGCCGCCGGCCTGCCTCGCCGGGCAGCCCGGCCTCTATCTGGAGCGCCTCTACATCGACGCCAGGTGTAAGCGGCGGGGGCTGGGGGCGTTGTTATTACAGGCAGTTTACGCCGAAGCCCGGGCCCGTGGGTACGCCCGCGTGTGGCTCAGCGTGTGGGAGCACAACCCCGCGGCCCAGGCCTTCTATAAGGCGCGGGGCTACCGCGAGGCTGGCGAGTGGGAGTGGGTGTTCGAGTCCCTGGGGACGCGTTTCGTCGACCGCGACCTGATTTACGTCGTCGACCACCTTCAGTGAGCGACCGCCGACGTGTCACAGGCCTCGACATCGCCCGCGTTGAAGCCCGTCGAAAACCACGAGGCCCGCTGGGCCGCGCTGCCGTGGGTGAACGAGTCCGGCACGACGTCGCCCTGTGACTGACGCTGGAGCCGGTCGTCCCCGACGGCGGCCGCCGCGCCGAGCGCCTCGGCGAGGTCGCCCTTCTCGAGCACGTGCTTCTCGCGCTCGGTATTGCTGGCCCAGACGCCCGCGAGGCAGTCGGCCTGAAGCTCCGTGCGCACCGAGCCCTGGCGGCCGCCGCCGCCCACCCGCAGGCCGAGGAGGTTCTGCACGTGGTGGCCGACCTCGTGCGCGATCACGTAGGCGCGCGCGAAGTCGCCGTTCGCCCCGAGGCGCCGCGACAGCTCGTCGAAGAAGGCGAGGTCGAGGTAGACCCGATGGTCGACCGGGCAATAGAACGGTCCGACCGCGCTCGACGCCAGCCCGCAGGCCGAATCGACGCGCCCGGTGAAGAGCACGAGCTTCGGCTCCTCGTAGCGGCGCCCCATCGTCGCAAAAAGGCTTTTCCACGTGTCCTCGGTGTCGGCGAGCACGACGCTCACGAAGGCCTTCTGGTCGTCGTCCGCCGCGACGTTGCGGCTGCCGCCGCCGCCTTGCTCCAGGATCGCGCCCGGATTGCCGCCGAGCAGCGCGTAAATCAAGGCGACGAGCAGGCTGCCGCCCCCGAGGACCCCACCGGCGCGCAACCCGCGCCGGTCCACCACGTTCCCGCTTTCCCGCTGTCCCCGCCAAAGCATGGCGCGCTCCTTTCAAGAGTGAAGACAGAACCCCCGGCCGCGTCCCCGCCCCATACCGTCCTCCTGCTGATCATGCTGACCGTGATGGGCCCGCTGACCGCAGAAGTCCCTGTGATGCCTGAACATTTTCAATACTCCACTAACGAGGATCACTCAACGCGAGAGATCTCGATAGTCCAACGATATATCGTGAGCGGTCGCTGTTTAATGCCGAGGGCCCGGGCCTCTTCGTCCCTGCGGCCAAACGTCGTCTACTATGAGGGTCTTGCATGGAGGTCTCCCCATGGTCCGCATCTATGCCACTGGTCCGTCCCCCTGGTTCCGCCCCGTCTGGACTGCGCGCGAGCACGTCCCGATGGCGCTCGAACTCGGGATGGGGATCACGCCCTGGAGCCCGCTCGCCGGCGGCCTCCTGACCGGAAAGTACCAACGAAACGGCGATGCCGCCCAGGGCGAAGGCCGCATCGTGACCGCGGCCGGCACCGGCATGGCCAAGCTGAGCGACCGGAAGTGGAAGATCATCGAGGCGCTCGGCACCGTGGCGAAGGAGCTCGGCCGCTCGCCCGCGCAGGTCGTGCTCAACAGGTTCACGCGCCGCCCGGGCGTGGCGTCCACGATCATCGGCGCGACGCGGCTGGACCAGCTCGAGGACAACCTCAAAGCGCTCGAGTTCGAGCTCCCCGAGCCGCTCGCCCGGAAGCTCGACGAGCTGAGCGCGCCGGAGGTGGTCTTCCCGTACACGTTCTTCACCGCCGAGCAGCGCCAACGGTTCAGCGGCGGCGTCGAGGCGCGGGCGGAGCCGCGCTGGTTCCGGCCGCTCAAATAGCCGACCTTCCGTGTGTGATAGTCTTCTTTCAGTCCCTCTTCCGGACCTTTTTTCGGGACGCACCTTGGTTCGCGCCATCGCATTGATTGCTTTTCTCTCCGCGGCGCCCGGCGGCTATGCCGCCGAGGCCGGCCCCGCCTCGACGCCGTCGTTCTCGGTAGGGGCCGAATTTTTTGGCCAAGATCCCTATCCGCTCGCGGCCCGCGGCATCCGGGTCGGGTACGTGGTCGCACCCGGCCACGAGGTCGAGGTGGTATATTCGGAGGCGAAGACGTCGGTCTTGATGGCCGATTTCCGGTTCCGCGAGTACGAGCTGCGCCACCAGGTCTCGGTCGATTCGGTCGTCCAATGGGGTTATGGGCTCGGCTTTCGCGACATCCTGGTCGACTACGACGTCTTCGTCACCAGTTCCGCGGTCAGCGAGCACATCTCGGAGCAGCACCAGTCGATAACCGGCCACGCCCACTTTGGCTTCGAGTTCTGCCCTATTGAGGCGGTCGCCATCGGCTCGGACCTCCTCGGCCTCTCCGTGCCCTTGCACTGGACCAAGAATACCAACGGCTTTCC
>JAYVWD010000333.1:0-7331 GCA_043786345.1 Pseudomonadota bacterium | reverse complement strand
GAGTTGACGATCCGGGCCCCGACGGCGCCGATGACGTACTGCTGGGAGCCGAGCGCCCCGTGCACCGTCCCCTCGGCGAAGGCGTCGCCGTAGCGCGTCCATCCGGGCAGCAGCGGGTCCTCGAAGTCGAAGACCACCGTCCGGTTCCGCATCGCCGCCTCCGGCGTGCGCTGGTAGAAGCACCACGCCGAGTTCACGCCGAGTCGCACCGCGTGCGCGAAGTCATACTCGTGCGCGAAGCGCGGGTCGTCGGCCTGCGTGCGCATCACCGGAAAGGGCGAGTGCCGGCAGTCCGGACGGTCCGTGATCAGGAGGAACCAGCGCGGCGCCGCCTTATAAAATTCTTCAACGAACCCAGGAGTATCCGACTTCCGGCCGTAGCCCCCGGGGAGCTTTGCCACGGCCGGCGTCACGAGCCCGAGCAGGTCGTAGATCGGCCAGTTCGTGAGCCAGCCGACCTCGCCGATGTCGCCGAGCGCGACCGCGCCGGGCGCCGCGTGCGCGGCGAGCCACCGGCCCGAGGCGCGGGCGTGCTGGTTCCAGACGATCTCCTGGCCGGCGAACTCGGCGCGCGTCCGGCGCTCGCCGTCCCAGCGCTGAACGAGGCCGAGGATCAGCAGTACGAACGTTCCGAGGCGGACCCCCGCCAGCTTGCTCTCCAGCAGGCGGCGCGCGCCGAAGTCGGCGACCAGGAAGCCGAACACCTCGAAGGGCATCAGGTAGCGCCAACCGGGCATCCAGTCGGCGCCGACCACCATCACGTTGGCGAGGTTGAAGAGCGCGAGCGCGGCGATGGCCGCGATCCGCCGGTCGCCCTCGGACCAGGCGAACGCGCCGCCGAAGACGAAGAGGACGAGGAGCGGCCCCGCCTCGACGAAGAAGGCGCGCAGGTAGCCGATGCTCGAGAAAAACTGCGCAGACAGGTTGCCCGTTTTAGCCGCGAGCGTGTTCGGCAGCCAGGTTCCGTAGTAGTGGTGCCGCCAGGCGACGTGCGCCCCGACGATGGCGAAAAATACCAGCAGTCGCCGCCACTTGGCCTCCCGCGACAGCGTCGCGAGGGCGATCAGGAAGTAGGCCGGGGCCTCCGGCCGCGTCAGCGCCGCGAGTCCGAAGACGATCGCCGGCACGATGGAGCGCCCCTCCTTCGTCATCAGATACGTGCCGAGCAGCATCAGAAAGACGAAGAGCCCGCCCTCTAGCCCGAGCAGCGAGTGACCCTGGAACGACACCGAGGTCGCGAGCAGCCAGTTGGCGATGCAGAACATGCTCCCGCTCATTATGTAGAAGAGCGTCATGATGCCGAAGATGGCGGCCGTTCCCATCAGCTTCGCCGCGATCACCGGCCCCAGCCCGAGCTTGGTCGAGCCCGCGAGCAGCAACGTCCATAGGAAATTCGTGTAGCCCTCGACCGGCTCGCCCGGGTTGTAGACGAGCCCGAGCCCGTTCACCAGGTTGCGGGCGTAGCGGAACGAGATGTAGGCATCGTCGATCGTGAACGCCGCCAGGTCGCGCGCATTCGACGCCACCAGCAGGAGCGGCAGCGCGAGGCCAAGGACGAGGCGCAGGGCGTCAGTACGCGGTGAGGTATTTGAGGAGCTCATCTAGGCCATCCACTGCATCCGGTCCCGCCTTAACATAGCGCGTCATGAGCCAGCCATGCCGGTCGCCGACGTAGATCGTCGGCAGGTCCGGGTTGTGAAAAGTCTTGAGGATCTCGGTGTTGCCGAGGACCGCGCGGTCGATGCCGAACTCCTTCATGATGCCGGCGGCGTCGTCGAGGGTGTCGTGCACGAAGACGTAGTGGAAGTCGGCGGCCAGGTGCTGGTAGCGCTTCTCCAGGTTGCGGAGGCGCGGAAGCAGCTGTTGGCAGGGCTCGCACCAGGACGCGAGGAAGATGACGACCGTCATCCGGCCGGGCTGCCCCCCGATGGTGCGTTGACCGTCGCCGGCCGGGAGCGCCGCGCCGACGACGGTCGGGAAGGCGAGCCACTTGTGCACGTAGTGGTCGGTCGGGCCGCTCGCGACCGGCTCGGCCTCGGCCTCCTTGCCGTGCTCCGGCTTCGCGCCGTGCTCCTCGGCGCGCGCCGTGGACAGGAACGCGAGCAGAAACACCGCCAGCGCGATCATGGAACGCAGGATGGTCATGGGATGTTCTCTCGAGGTGGGGTCTGATGCTAGTATAACACGGCCCCGGAAGGCCTCGGAAGGTGAACGAAATGGACAAGTTGCAGCTCGCCGACATGTGGAAGTTCCCCTGGCCGGTGATGGACGTGCTGATCGGCGGCGACTCCTCGATCGACCTCCCCGAGCTCAAGGTCGGGAACTGGGACGAGGCGACCGACTTCCTCCGCTGCTACGGCTATGACCCCGAGGTGCCGGCCGACGCGCGCACGATGCACGGCGTCATCGTCGAGGCCCTGTCGTTCATCGAGCGCAAGCTCCTGACCCCGCGCGAGTGGAGCCGCGGCGTGCGGCCGCCGGACGACATCCTGCTGTGCGACGACGTGCGCCACCTCCTGATGTGGGCCGGCGGCAACACGCCCAACGACCGGCTGAAACGCGCCTGGGCCTGCGCCGTCCTGCGCGTCATGCACACCATCGCCCACCTCGAGGGCGTCAACCGCTACGTCAGCGCCAACGCCGCCCGCCAGCAGATCATGGCGCGCTTCCAGCGCTTCATCTGGCGCGACGAGCAGCGCGCCATGTGGTTCGGCGACGCCGACAACAAGATCCGCCTCGAGCGCGTCGAGTGGAAAGAGCAGAAAACCCGCAACTCCATCATCTTGAAGCTGCTGCATAAGAAGGACAACGTCGCCGAGACGATCTTCGACTACCTCGGCATCCGCATCGTGACGAAGCGCCTCGGCGACGTGATGATGGCGGTGAAGTTCCTGCGGATGTTCCACATCGTCAGCTACCCCAACGCGATCCCGGCGCGCGCCCGCAACAACCTCATCGACGTGGGGCGCTTTCGCTCGCAGGTCGAGACGCTGCGCGACATGCTGACGGCCGGCTCGATCTCGCCGACGGAGTTCGAGACCATGGTCGCGCGCCTCACGGCCGCCCAGAAGGACCCGAATGCCGAGCAGACGAATCCGCACTCGTCCGCCGCGTACCGGTCGATCCAGCTGACGGGGCGCCAGCTCGTCACGATCCCCAACGAGCAGCTCGGCTGGCTCGACAAGCTCAACCGCGAGATCATCACGCACGAGCTCCCGGCCGCGACCGCGCAGGTGCTGCGCGAGATGAACACCATGGTCTCGGGCTGGCACTCGGTGCACGAGAACCGGATGATCAGCGCGTTCTTCCCGTACGAGGTCCAGATCATGGACCAGGACTCGTACGCGCAATCGACCTCCGGCGACGCCAACCACAGCCGCTATAAGCAGTCGCAGGTCCGGGCGGCGCGGAAGCGGGTTCTTAATAAGGTATTGGAGCTGTCCAAGGACAAGCTCTGAATTCCGGCCTTAAGCACACGACTTTTCAATCAAATCTCTGCAATCCTTGCTTTAGCGGCAGCGCTGCTCGAAGATGCGCCCTGCTAATCCCTCGGAGCCAGAGTTTGACGAACGAGAGCCTTCCCCAGCCGATGATTTTGATCCCGATCCGGGGCGACGTGCTCCTGCCGGGCCAGACTTTGACTTTGCGCGGCCTCGACGCGTTGCCGGGCACCTTGCGCGCCCAACTCGCGCGCGGCACGATCGGCCTCGCCGTGGTGCCGTCCCTCGCGAAGGAGGGGCAGGAGCCGCGCACCCACCTCTTCGACTTCGCCACCCAGGCCGAGACCGTCGAGACGGTCCGCATGCCGGACGGCGACGAAGGCATCGTGGTCCGCGGCGTGCGGCGCGTCAAGATCCTGAGCCGCAAGCACCGCGGCCGGCACGTGTCCGGGCTCACGGTGCCGCTGGCCGAGCCGGCCCTTAAGCGCGGCGGCCTGCGCGCGCTGACGGCGCTGACGCGCTCGGTGCAGGAGGCGGCGATCACGGTCGCCCGCCTGAGCCCCAACGTCTCGAGCGAGCTGCCGACCCGCCTCGCGGGCATCCGCGAGCCGCACCGGCTGGCCGAGCTCGTCGCCGCGGCCGCGGGCCTGAGCTTCGAGGAAAAGCTCAAAATCCTCGCCGAACCCGACCTTACGGCGCGCTTAAAGCTCCTTTTGCGCGCCGCGCTGCGCGAGCAGCAGGTCTTGAAGCTCGCCGAAGACGTCAAGGCCCGGGCCTCGCGCCAGATCGAGGGCGCCGACCGGCGCGCCCTGCTGCAGGAGCAGATGCGCATCCTCAAGCGCGAGCTCGGCGAAGGCGGCGGCGCCCACGAGGAGCGCGACGAGATCGACCGGCTCTACGAGGAGATCGACCGCCTCGACCTGCCCGCGGCCGTGCGCGAGGCGGCGGAGCGCGAGCTCGACCGCATGGAGCTCATGCCCGCGGGCTCGTCCGAGTACATGGTGTCGTACACCTACGTGAGCTGGATCCGCGACCTCCCGTGGGGCAAGGCGACCATGCCGCCGCCGCCGCCGCTCAAAGAGGCGCGGCGCCTGCTCGACAAAGACCACTACGGCCTTCACGACGTGAAGGAACGCATCCTCGAGTACCTCGCGGTCATGCGCCACGGCGGCCGCTCGGGCGGCGAAATCCTGCTGTTCGCGGGCCCGCCCGGCGTCGGCAAGACCTCGCTGGCGCGCTCGATCGCCAAGGCGCTCGGGCGCCCGTTCGTGCAAGTGTCCCTGGGCGGCGTCAAGGACGAGGCCGAAATCCGCGGCCACCGGCGCACCTACATCGGCTCGATGCCCGGCAAGCTCATCCAGGCGATCAAGGACGTGCACACTAGAGCGCCGGTGATCCTGCTCGACGAGATCGACAAGGTCGGCCTGGACCAGGGCCGCAGCGTGATGGCGAGCGCCTTGCTCGAGGTGCTCGACTTCGAGCAGAACAAGCACTTCGTCGACCATTACCTCGGCGTGCCGTACGACCTGTCGGACGTGATCTTCATCTGTACCGCCAACACCACGGCGGGGATGCCGAAGCCGCTGCTCGACCGGCTCGAGGTGATCGAGCTGTCGAGCTACACCGAGGCCGAGAAGCTCAAAGTCGCGAGCCGGCACCTGATCCCGCACATCCGGCGCGAGCTCAAGCTCAAGGCCGACCAGCTGACGATCGGCAACAAGACGCTGGCGGCGATCATCCGCAACTACACGCGCGAGGCCGGCGTGCGCCAGCTCAAGCGCGACATCACGACGATCGCCCGCAAGCTGATCAAGGCGCGGCTCGAGGGCCAGCGGTCCCGGCCCGCCGACCTGCTCAAACCCGAAAACCTCGCGCGCTTCCTCGGGCCCCCGCGGTTTCAGGACGAGCCGAACGACGCCCAGCTCATCCCGGGCGTGTCGATCGGCCTCGCCTACACCTCGGTCGGCGGCGACATCCTCTACATCGAGACGATGCTCACCAACGCCAGCGACGGCAAACACCGCCTGAGCCTCACGGGAAGCCTCGGCAAGGTCATGCGCGAGAGCGTGCAGGCGGCCCTGTCGTGGCTCACGTCGATGGCCGAGACGCGGCCCGGCTTCATCGGCTTCGACCCGGCGCGCATCCTCGGCAGCCACATCCACGTCCACTTCCCCGACGGCGCGACGCCGAAGGACGGCCCGAGCGCCGGCCTCGCGATCATGTGCGCGGTCGCCGGATTGCTCTCGGCCAAGCCGCTCTCGGCCAAGCTCGCCATGACCGGCGAGATCACGCTGCGCGGGCAGGTGCTGGCGATCGGCGGCCTGAAGGAGAAGCTGTTGGCGGCGCACCGCTACGGCAAGATGAAGGTGATCATCCCCGCGGCCAATCACGCCGACCTGGCGACGGTGCCGAAGGAAATCCTCCGCGAGCTCGAGGTCATCGAGGTCCGCACCATGGACGAGGCGCTGTCCCACGCCGGACTCGTCGCGCCGGCCGTGCACCCCCGGCGCCTGCGCGCGGTGGAGAAATCCCAGCATAGCCCCAAGGTCGCGCGCGCCGGGACCGGGAGGCGGCATGCTCTACGTTGACGCGAACGCGACGTTCCCGGTCGCTGGCGCGCACTGGGACCGCGTGGTCGCGCTGCTGAAAGAGGTCGACGGCAACCCGTCCTCGATCCATGCGCGCGGGCGCGCGGCGAAGGTCGCGCTCGAGAACGCCCGCGGCGCCGTCGCCAAAATGCTCGGGGCGCGCGGGCCCGAGATCGTCTTCACCTCCGGCGCGACCGAGGCGAACAACTTCGCCCTGCAGGGCGTCGTCGGCAAGGGCAGGGCGGACGGGAAGATCCCGTCGGTCGTGCTCTCGGCGACCGAGCATGCGTCGGTGCTCGAGCCGGCGCGGGTCCTGGAGGAGCGCGGGCTCTGCACCGTGCGGCTCGCCCCGGTGTCGCGCGAAGGGCGGGTCGATCCCGCGGCGCTGCTCGCGCTGGTCGACGCCGAGACGGCCTTCGTCGCGGTCATGCACGCGAACAACGAGATGGGCGCCGTCAATCCGGTGCGCGAGCTCGCGGCCGCGGTGAAGGCGAAAGCCCCGGCGGCGCACGTCCATGTGGACGCGGTGCAGATGTTCGGCAAGGCGGACCTCTCCTGGTACGCCGCGGCGCCGATCGACACGGCGGCCTTTTCGGCCCACAAGATCGGCGGCTTCAAGGGCGTCGGCGCCTTGTTCATGAAGCCGGGCATGAAGCTCAATCTGCTCATCGCCGGCGGGGGCCAGGAGCGCGGGCGGCGCCCGGGCACCGAAAACATGCCGGGCATCGTGTCGTTCGGCCTGCGCTGCGAGGAGCTGCGGGGGCGCGAGGCGACCTGGACCGAGGGTATGCGGACCTTGCGGGCGGCGTGGATCGAGGCGCTGCTCCGGATTCCGGACGCCGTCGTCCACGGGCCGACGGACTCGGCCAATTGCCTGCCGAATACGGTGAACTTCCACGTCGACGGCGTCGCCGGCGACGACATGCTGCTCAACCTCGACCTGGCCGGCTTCCAGGCCTCCAGCGGCAGCGCCTGCTCGTCGGGGGCGGCGCGGCCGAGCCATGTGCTGCTGGCGATGGGCTGGGGCGAGTGGGTCGCGCTCAATAGCGTGCGGATCAGCTTCGCCGATTCCGGGACGCTCGCGGACGTGTCGAGGATGGGCCAGGTGTTGTGGGAGGCGGTGACGCGGGTTCGCAAAGCGCGCGCCTGACGGCGGTGCTCACTTCGACCCTTGAGGGGGGCGCCGGGGTGACTTCAGGTGCCTTTGCGTCCACTAGGAATGCTCGGGCTTACCTGTCGCCAACCCAGCGCGGGATAGCGGGAGCTCTAACCCCGAAGGGCCTTGGAGCTTTGTTGCAGTGAC
>JAYVWD010000332.1:0-4628 GCA_043786345.1 Pseudomonadota bacterium | reverse complement strand
GCAAACCTGAACGGCGTCCTGGCGCCGCTCGCGATGCAGATCCCCTACAAGGAGATCCTGCTGCCGGCCGGCATCAGCTTCTACACCTTCAAGTCGATGAGCTACACGATCGACGTCTTCCGCCGGCACATCAAGCCCTGCGCGAACTACCTCGATTACGCGATGTTCATCACCTTTTTCCCCGAGCTGATCGCGGGCCCGATCGTTCGCGCCTCCGTCTTCCTGCCGCAGATGGCGCGCATGCCCGGGCCGACCCGGGAGCGCTTGCGGATCGGCATCGGCCTCTTTCTGATGGGGCTCTTCAAAAAACGCGTGATCGCCGACCATCTGGCCGAGTTCGTCGATCCGGTGTTCAACAACCCCGGGATTTATGCCGCCGCGACCGTCTGGCTGGCCGTCCTCGGCTACGCGCTCCAGATCTACTGCGACTTTTCCGGGTATTCCGACATGGCGATCGGCTCGGCGCGGATGATCGGCTACGAGCTGCCGGAAAACTTCCTGATGCCGTATTTGAGCCCCAACATCACCGTCTTCTGGCGCCGGTGGCACATGACGCTCAGCAGCTGGCTGCGCGACTACCTCTATATCCCGCTCGGGGGCAACCGCCGCGGGTATGCGCGCACGTACCTCAACCTCTTCCTGACCATGCTCCTCGGCGGCCTCTGGCACGGCGCGAGCTGGAACTTCGTGCTCTGGGGCGCGCTGCACGGCTCGGCACTCGCCGGGCACAAGCTCTGGACGGAGCGCTTCCCGAAGCTCAAAATGCCGGCGTTCCTGGGCGGTTGCCTGACGTTCCTGTTCGTCATCGTCTGCTGGATCCCGTTCCGGGCCCCGACCTTCGCGGCGAGCCTCACGATCCTTTCGCGGCTGTTTTCCCCGGTGGCCGGCGTGCGCTTCCTGTCGCCGATCGTCGGCGCCTGCGTGTTTCTGGTCGCGGCGGCGCACCTCGTCGGCTGGATCGTGCTCCGGCAGGTGCGCGAAAAGGCGCCGTTCGCCGGCTCGCGCGCGAGCCGGCTGCTCGGATTTTTCGGCTTAGACCTGGAGCAGGGCCCGATCACCGGCTGGAGCCTGAGCCTCAACGCCGAGTCCGTGACCGGGTCCTTCTTCCTGACTCTGTTCTTCGTCGGCATCCTCTGGACGGCCGTGCTGGAGAGCAGCGCCTTCATTTACTTCCAGTTTTGAGCGGCCGCGGCGCCGGTCAGGGCGCCTGGACCGCGGTCAGTTCGATCGCCTCGGTCCGGACGTAGGCCTTGCCGTTGAGCTTCGACCGGTACCTGGTTTCGGCTTTGACGATCGTGTCGGTCTGGTCGTCCCGCCAGATCGAGGCCAGGTGCTCGAACGGCGTACCCTCGTCGGAGCCCGTCGTGCGCGTCTTCTTGAACGCAACCGTGAACGCCCCGCCACGCACCGTCACGGAGTCGGGGCGCTCCTCGATTTTGTCGACCTTGGCACCGTCCACGACCTCCTTCGCCTCGTCGATGCAGGCGTTGATCCGGTCGGTCTTCGTCGTCTTCCACGTGCGGGCGTGGTCCTCGCCGGGGTGCGGCGCGAGCGCGTGTTCGACGGTCTCAAAGGAGACCGCGAACGGCGTGATCTCGGTCACCTTGTCCCGCCAGGTGCGCGACTGGACGGGCGGGAGGAAGGATTGGCCCTCGGTCGTCGTCGTCGCCTCGTAGACGCGCACGGCGCCGACGTTTTGCCGGGTGGAAAAGGCCGTCCAGCGCGCCTCGCAGACGGTTTGCACCGCCGCTTCGTCGATGGCGATGGGGACGATGGGCTCGGTCACCGGCGGCGCCTCGGTCGCGGGCGTGGCCGGGGATCCGCCGCCCGGGGGACTCCCGTTGCCGGTCGCCGTGGGGTCGGCGGGCCCGCTGCCGGGCCCGGGCGGTGCGCCGCCGTCGGTCGGCCCGCCGCCCGGCGCCGGGGCGGCATCGCGGGAGCGGTCGCTCTTTTTATCGCCGCAGCCCGCCGCCGCGCCCCAGATCGCCGCCATCACCAGGATCCCTTTCGTACCGCGCATGCGCATCCTCCCGTCCCGAAATTTGCGAGGACTCGCGGGATGCAAGAGGGAGGCCACGAACTTTCCCCGAGGATTCCAGCGTCAGGGAACGGCGCGCGCTGCAACTAATTGCAGACGAGCGTCGTGAATTTCGTCCAGGGTTTTGAGTCCGTCCAGGGCGCCGACGAAAGGTACCGGGCGTCGGGGAAAAGCGTTACTGGCAGCTGGTTTGCGTCAGCCACTTCACCAGCTTGCCGCGCTCGACGTCGAACTCGGCGCGCAGGCAGTTGCTGAGCGCGATGCGCTCGTCCGGCGTCAGCTCGTCCTGGACGGGCGTCGCCTGGGTGCCGTTCTCCTGCTCGAGCGGGTTGTTGTGCAGGCCGAGCGGCATTGACTGGTCGACGAGGATCTTGAAGTCGATCTGTGAGAAATCCGTCGCTTCGCTGAGGGCGCCGCGTTGCTTGTTGTTGTGGCAGGTCTCGCACTTCATCGCGTCGGCGACTTTTTCCCAACGGACCGAGGGCACGGCGGCGAGCTTGAAGACGTTCTTCTTGCCCGGGTCGCGGCCGAAAATGTCGGTGACGTAGACGGTCGGGCGGGTGTTGAGGCAGCCCGCGATGAACTCCTTGGTGCGCGTCGCGCCGCCGCTCAGCGGGACCTTCGGGCCGATGACCGGACCTTGCGCCATCGGCTTATAGAGGAGTTTGCCGTTCGCCTCGCGCCAGGTGACCATCTTGTTGCCGGCGCCTTCGTCCATCGCGTCATTCATCAGCTTGACCGCGAGCCAGGCCGTTTCGGAGAGCTGCGCTTCGCCGGCGCGGACGTGGAAGCCGAGCGGGCTGATCGCCCGCAGGCCGTTCGGGTGGCAGCTCACGCAGCTTTCGGCGGCGGAGTTGAACTCCGGGACGAAGGCGGGGCTGCCTGATTGACCACGGTAGAATTTCTGGAAGAAGACCTTCCCGGGCGTCGCGCCCTGCTTCTTCTCGAGCGTCACCATTGTGAACGTGCGCGGCAGCGCCGGGCCGCCGGCGAGCTCGGCGGCGTAGTCCGCGGCGCCCGGCACCGGGGCCTGCGGGGACGGGTTGAGCGCCTCGGCGCCGAGGTCGGCGGGGATCGCGAAGTTGAGCCAGCGGTCGTAGGTGACCGGCGGGCTGACCTTGTCGCCAGGGACGTAGACCATGAGCAACGACGGCGTTTCCGCGTCGAACCCGCCGGCGTGGCGGCTCTTGTAGCGGACCGCGGTCCAGCCTTTTTCGGCGGCGATCGCCTCGATCGCCTCGGGGATCGTATACTCGAGGCCGGTCGTGCCGGGGAGCAGGATCTCGTCGGGCGGGCGTTTTTGCGGCGAGGCCGCGGCGGTCACGTCCTGGCTCGCGCTCGCGATGTCCTCGCGCGTGGCGTAATCCATCATGCGCTGCAGGCAGGCCGGGACCTGCGCCGGAAAGCACGCGGTGATCTTCGTCGATACGTCGGACTCGCCGAGCGTGCCGGCATTGAGCGCCGTCGCCGCGGAAAGGCGGAACGCCTCGAGGGGCTCAGGCGTCGCCGGGCCCGTGGGGCAGTCGAGGGTGTCCGCCAGGGCGGCGGTCGAGACGAGGGCGGCGGCCGCGATGGCCGCGAAGGCGAGCGAGATGCGCACAGATTTTATTCCTATAGGGTATGGGTCTATTCATATTATGAATTAATGATGATTTTTATAAAGACATAGGCATGTAAACGCGGATAGGACCGCAAAGTATAATAAAACCATAATATTTCATAGTCTATTTAAATATTCATCTTTAGTATCAAGAGGTTGATCCCATTCGGCGGCGCCCTGCGTAGGTTCCGGGGCCGTGCGCCAGGTCATAGCCCCGCCGCGTTCCGCGCGCGAGCGACATCCGTGGTCGGCGGCGGGCGTTGCGCTATAATTTCGGGAACCGGCCTTGCGGTCCAAAGGCGCGGCGGGAGTACGCATGGGCGGGCGCTTTCCGCACAGCACGTTCGACGTCTTGCGCGCCTATGCACAGGGTTTTTTCCCGATGCGCGCCGGCGACGTCCTACCCGCGCGCCCGCCGCGGCGCCTGCTGCTCCCGCTATCTGGCGCGCGCGCCGCCCGGACCTCGCCGCCGACCGGCCGCGACGGACCGTTCCAGATCACGTTCGACCTTGCCTTTGACGCCGTCGCCGCCGGCTGCGGCCGCACCGACGAAACGTGGGCCTCGCCCGAACGGCGCCGGATCTACGGCACCCTGCATCGCACCGGCACGCGGATGCCGTCGTAGAGCCCGAGCAGGCGCTCGATCTTCCGCGGCCAGGCGAACTCCGCTAGGCAGCGCGCGCGGCCCGCCGCGCCCATCCGGCGCCGGCCCTCGGGTCCGAGCGCGGCGAGGCGCGCGATCGCGTCGGCCAGGTCGCGCACGAGCCCCGCGGGCGTCGAAACGGGGACGAGGAGGCCCGTTTCCGCCGTCAGGTAGTCGGCCGGACCGCCCCACGCGACGGCGATCACCGGCTTCGCGGCGGCCATCGCCTCGAGGACGACCGCGCCGCCGCACTCGTAAACGCTGGGTAAAACCAAGGCATCGCAGCTCAGGAGCGTCGCCGCCGCGTCCTTCTGCGGAAGGTAGCCGGCGAAGCGGACCAGGTCGCC
>JAYVWD010000331.1:0-2674 GCA_043786345.1 Pseudomonadota bacterium | reverse complement strand
GTCGTCATTGAATACCGCGACGGTGGGCGCCGGGAGCCTTCGCTCGCGCTCGGCAAATTTATCCACGAATCGTCGAGAAAAATCATCAGCGGGGCGCTCCTGGCCCAGGCGGCCGGCATGGCCACGGCCCTGCCGCTGGCGCTGCGGGTGCTACTTCCCGGATTGGGCGGCAAGCACGTCCGCGGCCCTTCGCAGACCGGCTTGGAGTTCGAATTCACTGGCCGGGTCACGGAAGAAGGCGTTCAGATCGGTTTTGCCGTCGGCGAGATGGCGGATCGCGTCGAAGGGGTCCTGCGGGGAATCGGCCTCTTGAAGGGGTTCGCGCCTTTGGTCTTCGTGGTCGGGCACGGATCTCAGAGCCTGAACAACCCCCACGAGTCCGCGCACGATTGCGGCGCCTGCGGTGGGCGCCGCGGGGCCGCCAACGCGCGCGTCTTCGCCCGGATGGCGAATCACCCGGACGTGCGGGGCGAACTGAATCACCGTGGGATCGCGGTCCCCGCCGATACCTGGTTTGTAGGGGCTTACCACGACACCTGCTCCGATCAGCTCGATTTCTCGGACGTCCAACTTATCCCCGTCGGGCTTAGGTCGCGGTATGACGCCGCAAAGGCTGCATTTGACCGCGCCCGGGCATTAAATGCCGCGGAGCGCTGCCGCCGCTTCTCGCGCGGCAGTCGCGGCCCGCCGGCGAAGGCTTTGAGTCACGTGATGACTCGCTGCGCCGACCTAAGGCAGCCGCGCCCCGAGTATGGGCACGCATCAAATGCGGCCTTGATCGTCGGCAGACGCGAGCTCACTCGGGGCGTTTTCCTGGACCGGCGCTCATTTTTGGTTTCCTACGACCCGGCGACCGACGCCGAGGGGCAGATACTCGGGCGGCTTCTCGGCGCCGTGATCCCGGTTTGCGCGGGCATCAGCCTCGAATACTACTTTTCCTTCGTCGACAACGAAAAGTACGGATGCGGGACGAAGCTGCCCCACAACGTCGTCGGCTTGTTTGGAGTCATGAACGGTGCCACCAGTGATCTGAGGACCGGACTGCCGCTGCAGATGGTCGAGATTCACGAGCCGATGCGCCTGGCCGTCGTGGTCGAATCCACGACGGAAGTCCTGTCGAAGTTGCTGGCCTTGCATCCGAGCATCGCACGTCTCGTTGACAATGAATGGATCCAGCTGCACGTCTTCGACGGCGCGTCGAAGGCCTTTTTCCGGCGCGCCCAGCGCCAATGGCAAACATTCGACATCGAGGCGACAAAGCTTCCGCGCGTGGCGCAGTCACTGGCATATGCCAACGGACGATCCGACCATCTGTCGCCGGTCGTCGTCGCAGGGGAGACCTGACATGGACTTGCTGATTTTGAGCCGGCTACTTCTTTGGCTGATTCTTCTTGTGCCTCTGGCCGTTTTGGCCCTTCACCTGACTGGCGGCTTAATCGGCTGCGCAGCGTCCGAGAAACAGGTTCACTGGGTTTTCCACTTTTCCGCAGTCATCTGCGTCGCCGGGGCGCTGCTTGTCGCGGCGCATGTCCAGTGGACGGGAAAGCCGATCGACCTTTGGGTCGGCGGTAGCTTACTGTACCGGCTCGATGGCGCCGCCAGCCTGTTTCTCGCCGAAGCGCTTGGTCTGCTCGGGATCGCCGGCAATTTCTCGTTGACGTACCTGCACCGCGACCCGGGTTTTCATCGTTACTTCGTCGCGTACGCGCTATTTTTTCTCGGCATTTGCCAGGTGTTTTGCGCCGCCAACGTCACTTTGTTCATCGCCGGTTGGGAGCTCATCGGGATCAGCTCTGTAATGCTCATCGCCTACTTTCAAGAACGCGCCGAACCTGTCAAGAACTCGCGTTTCACCTACGGTTTCTATCGTTTCGGCGACGTCGGAATCCTGTCCGGCCTGGCGATGCTCTGCCATATCAATGGGACGGAGCTGCTCCCCTGGCTCGACCAGGACATCTCCGTGTCGTCCGTGTCCGCGGCGCTCGCTTTCGGAGGGATTTTGGTGGGAGCGGCGGTGAAGATGTCGCTGCTCCCCTTCGTGAGTTGGCTCCCGCGAGCCATGGAGGGGCCGACACCCTCGAGCGCCGTTTACTACGGCGCTCTTTCCGTGCACGCCGGGGCTTTTTTGCTTTGGCGAGTCGGGCCCCAGATCATGGCGATCCCCGGATGCGGACTGGCGTTGGTCGTGTTGGGACTGGCTACGGCACTGTTCGCGGCCTGGTGCGGCCGCATCCGCTCGGACGTCAAGACCCAGCTCGCCTATTCCTCCATGGCGCAACTTGGCCTCATTTGTGCAGAGATTGGCCTGGGTTGGCAGGCCTTGGCGATGTGGCATTCTCTCGGCCACATGGGCATGCGGAGCCTGCAATTTCTGAGCGCGCCGTCCGCGCTGCACACGTTCCGGGTCTTCAAGATCGCGCGCCCCACGGCGCGACGGGTCTTTCACGTCGAAACACTCTTGCCTCCCGCATTGGCGTCGAACCTATACCGCCTCGGCTTGGCGGAGCTCCACCTCATGGAGCTCCTGACGGCTTTTTTTGTCGAGCCATTCATCGCAGTAGGGGAGGCGGTCTCCGCCTTCGACCGGCGTGTGCTCGCCCATCTGCGCTTTTTGCTCGACAGCCGGACGCCGTGGATCTCGTCGGTCAAATCCTCCGACCCGAGGCCCTCCCGC
>JAYVWD010000330.1:0-3372 GCA_043786345.1 Pseudomonadota bacterium | reverse complement strand
TCGACGACGGACGGATCGATCGTGAGGTCGACGTTCTTCTGGTCGCGCTCGAGGCGGGCGATCTCGGCCACCTTGCGGCGGAGCAGGTCGTTGCCCGGGGTCAGCCGGAGTAGGCGCCGGTAAACGGCAAGCGCCTTTGTGTGGTGCCCCTGGCGCGCGTAGATGTCGGCGAGCGTCGTAGAGTCCAGCTCGATGCCGCTGCCCGCCGAGGCGCGGGCCGGCGCGCCTTCGGCCTGGGGGCGGAAGATCTCGTCCAGGGGAATCACATGGAATCCGGCGAGATTTAAGTCTTTTTCGATGCCTTGCGCGTCGAGGTAGAGGCTCAGGAGCGGGGCGTCCCGGACGGGCTCGTCGCGCGCCGACGCTGCTGCAGTCGCAGCAGCAGCAGCAGCAGCAGCAGCCGGGCCGGCGGCCAGATCCGTCGCGGCAACCGCGACCGGCGGCAGCGCCACCTGGGTGCCGCGGCTTTCGAGCTCCTTGATGAGCTTGTCGCGGGCGGCGTCGAAGCCCGTGACCTCGTGTACGTCGGCCAGGCGCTTCGTCTCGGCGTCCACCATCTGGTGGAGCTGCATGTGCTGGTACGCCGCCCGCGCCGTCGCCTCGAGGCCCATCAGGACCGCCAGGCGGTACCGGAGCTTCTGCGCGAGGACATTCTCGGTGAGCGGCACCGGCGAGGACTCGAGGGTCCGCCAGGCATTCTCCACCAGGCCCTTTTGGAGGAGCTCGCGGGCGAGCACCACGCGCGCGACCGAGAACGTCGGGTGGCGGTCGACGCCCTGCGTCAGGAGCTCGAGGCTCTCGTCCTGCAGGCGGTGCGAGCGCAGGATGTCGGCGATCGGCAGAAAGGTGCGCCCGCTCGGGTCGGCCTCGAAACGCTTCACCACCTCGCGCTCGGTGCGCGACAGCGGGAGCTTGTTGAGGAGGGCGATCCAGGGACCGTTCATACAAGGAGTGTAACAGATAAAACCGTCAAAGACCTCAGAGGCTTCGCAGTGCCCCGCTCACTGGCCTGAGCCGGAGTTGGACACGGTGATTTTGTAGGAGGGAGGCGGCTTGGCGCCGCCGACGATGACGCCGGCGACGACCTTGTTGGTGACGCCCTCGACGCAGTCGGGCCAGACCTCATAGGTGATCACGCCGCAGGAGTCCGAGCACCACTCGGTGCTTGGCGTCACGATGCCGCCGAACTTGAAGGGCGTGACGGTCCCGTTCTTGTTCAGATGCTCCGGGTTCGTCTTGCCGATGTCGAGGATCCCCGCGACGTAGGGCTCGAAGCCGATGCCGGAGCGCGGAATCTCGCGGGTCTCCGCCTCGGTCAGCGTGGCGCCCGAGCCGGAGCCGGAGCCCTTGCCGGGGATCCCGCCGCCGGTGAAGATCGACGTATTCGAGACGACCTGATACTTCACCAGGACCGGGCCGTTGAGCGGCACAAGCCTCGACTTGGCGGCGACGAAGTCCGCGACGCAGGCGATGTCGATGCTGGTTTCCTGAAAGAGCGGACGCACGGTGAAGTCGGCCGACCCGACCCGGGCGCCGCTGCAGCTCAGCGAGCAGGATCCCAGGGAGTCGGACTCGGGGTCCGCCGAGCAGCCGGCGAGCACCGCGGCGGTGGCGAGCGCCCCCCAGGCCGCGGCATAACCGATTAATTTGTAATAGTTTTTTTGCACCATCTCCGTCACTCCTCGCCGCCGTCCGCATTGTTGTCACCGCCGCCCGCATTGTCGCCGCTGGCCGCTTCGTCGCCGCTCGCCGCGTCGTTGCCGCCGCCGCCGTCGTCGCCACCACCGTCGTCCCCGCCGTCGCCGCCGGCATTGTTGCCGCCGCCGGCGTTGTTGGCGCCGCCCGCGTTGTTGCCGCCGCCGGCGTTGTTGCCGCCGCCCGCGTTGTTGCCGAAATTCGAGTTGTTGCCGCCCTGATTGTTGTTGTTGCCGCCGGTGTTGTCGTTGTTGAGCGCGACGTTACCGTTACCGCCGCCGTCCCCGTCGCCGCTGTCGCTTTTGGCACCGTGCAGGATCACCGGCGTCAGCATGACCATCAGCTCGCGCTTGATGTCCTTTTGCTGGGTCGAGCGGAAAAGCGCGCCGATGATCGGGAGGGTCGAGAGGAACGGGACGCCGCGGTCGGAGCGGTCGCGGTCGGTCGTGAAGATGCCGCCGACGGCCGCCGTCTCGCCGCTCTGGCGGAGGAGCTTCGTGCGCACCTCGCGCGTGTAGCGGCCGGCGACGGCGCCGGTGCCCTGGGCGACCGGGGTGCTCGGCGAGCTGTTGCTGATGAAGACCTCCATCGAGACCGAGCCGGTGGCGGTGACGTGCGGCGTCACCTCCATCGTCAGGTCGTAGTGGACGGTGTCGAAGGGGTCCGCCGCCGCCCCGCCCGCGGCGGGGCCCCCGACGGGCGCGACCCCGGCGACGGCCTTGCGGAACTTGTCCTCGGAGCCGGCGGTGATGACCGCCTTGTACTGGTCTTCGACGATGATGTCGCCCGACTGGAGGACCTCGGTCGTGCCGCGCGACTCCTCCATCTTGAGGGCCAGATCGAGGTCGACGACGCGGTTGACGCTGCCGAAGTTGAAGTTCATGCCGATCGACGGGTCGGCCGGACCGCCCGGATCGATCGCGAACCGCGAGAACGCGTAGTTCGGGAAGCCGAGGCTGCCGAACCCTAAGCCGCGGCCCTGGTCGTAGTTGAGCGGCCCGCCCCAGCTGATGCCGAACTGGTTGCCGAACTTCTTGAGGACTTCGACGACGCGCGTGGTGATCTTGACCTGGGGCGTCTCGAGGTCGATGCGCTCGAGCAGCGCGCGCACCATCGACAGGTCGGTCGGCGGGGCGTTGACGATGACGGAGTTGGTGCGCTGGTCGATCTGGACGGCGACGCGGCCGTCCTCCTTCGTCGCGGCGCCGAGCATGTCGGCGAGCATCTTCGCCGCGTCCTCGGCCTTGGCGTAGGAGAGCCGCTGGACGAGCACCTTGGTCGGGCGGAGCTTGAGCTCGGCTTTGCGGCGGCGGTCGACGTTCTCCTTGTCCTTGGCGAGCGCGTCGAGCGTGTCGATGCGCACGATGTTGGGGCCGGCCTCGACCATGCCGAGGGCGTTGGCGTCGAGCAGCGCGCGCAGGGCGTCGTTGAACGGGACGTTGCTGAAGCTGATAAAGATCGTCTTGCCGCCGATCTCGGGCGGGAAGACGAAGTTGACGCCGGACTCCTCGCTCAGCGCGCGGATGACCTCGGTGAGCGGGGCGCCGCGGAAGTCGAGCTTGATCGGCCGGCCGCCGGCGGACGGCTGCGGGGCGTCGGCGTTGTCGCTGCCCTGCTGCTACTGGCCGGAGAGGTCGGCGCCTTTGGCGACGGCGGGCTCGCCGTTCTGGGCGCCCG
>JAYVWD010000329.1:0-9711 GCA_043786345.1 Pseudomonadota bacterium | reverse complement strand
TTGTCGTAGACGACCTTGAGCTCGTTCACGAGGGCGATGTTGACGGCACGGAAGATGTTTTCCGTGAGCTTCGCGGCCTCGGCGGCGCGGGCCGACGAGACCCGGACGGTCTTACTGATAACTTTGTCGTAAAGGCTCTGGGCCAAGTCCCCCGAGACGACATCGACGCCGCCGACGACTTTCGGGATCGTCGCGGTGTGGAAGTTGGGGTTGCCCGGATCCTCGCGCTCGGGCGAGAAGGCGAGGAAGAAGTCTTTGCCCATCTTGAGGCCGGACTTCGACTCGAGAATGTCCAGCACGAGCTCGTCCGTGGTGCCCGGATAGGTCGTGGATTCGAGGACGACGAGTTGGCCCTTGCGCAGGTGCTTGGCGATCGCCTCGGTCGTCTTGACGACGTAGGACATGTCGGGCTCGCGCTGGGGCGTAAGCGGCGTCGGCACGGCGATGATGAGCGCGTCCGGCTCGCCGAGCTTCGAGAAGTCCGTGGTCGCCGCGAAGGCTTTACCCTTGAGAGTCGCCTGCATCTTGGTCGAGTCGAGGTGCTTGATGTAGCTCCGACCTTCTTTCAGAGCATCGATCTTCGACTGGTCGACGTCGAAGCCCGTGACCCGGAAGTTTTTCTCCGCGAACGCCAACGACAGCGGCAGGCCGACGTAGCCAAGGCCGATGATTCCGACGTGCGTCTTATTGTCGCGAATGGACTTGAGAAGCGCTTCAGCAAGTGAGTTCATAAGTTCCTCGATATTGTTTTACGAGCAGGCTTTGCGCAGGGCTTGGATGACTTGGGCCTGAGTTTCCGCGGGCATTTGCGGCCAGATCGGGAGGCTCAGGACCTCGGCGGCGGCAACTTCCGCGACCGGCATCGAGAGGTTGAGCTCGCGATAGATCGGCAACTTGTGGAGCGGCACCGGGTAATAGACCATCGTCTCGATCCCCGCTTGGGTAAGCTTGTCCCGGACCTGATCCCGGCGCCCGCCCTTGACGCGGACCGTGTACGAATAGAAGGAGTGGGCGCCATCGCTGCCGCCGGAAGGGAGCACGATGATGCCGTCAAGGCTCTTTAAGCCTTCGTCATAGCGGGCGGCGACCTTGCGGCGCGAATCGAGCCACTTGTCGAGGAGCGGGAGCTTGACGTTGAGCACCGCGGCCTGGATCGAGTCCAGGCGCGAGTTATAGCCGACGACTTCGTTGTGGTATTTGACCTTGGATCCGTGCGAGCGAAGCATCTTCGCCTGCTCCGCGATCTGATCGTCGTTGGTGACGAGCATGCCGCCGTCGCCGTAGGCGCCGAGGTTTTTCGACGGGAAAAAGCTGAGCGCGCCGGCGTCGCCGACCGCGCCGAGCTTTTTGCCGCGGTAGTCGGCCCCGAAGGCCTGGGCAACGTCTTCGAGGACCTTGAGCCCGTGCTCTTTTGCGACAGCGAGCACATCGTCCATCTTCGCCGAATAGCCGAAGAGGTGGACCGGGATGATCGCTTTCGTCTTTTTCGTGACGGCTTGGCGGAGCTTGGTCGTGTCCATGTTGTAGGTCTTGGGCTCGATGTCCACGAAGACCGGTTTGGCGCCGAGGATGCTGATCGCCTCGGCCGTCGCGAAGAACGAGAACGGCGACGTGATGACCTCGTCGCCTTCCTTGACGCCCATGGCGCGCAAGCCGATGACGAGCGCATCGGTCCCGGAGTTCATGGCGACCGCGTGGCGGACGCCGGCATATTTCGCGGCCTTGTCCTCGAAGGATTGCACTTCCGGTCCGCCGATGAAGTGGCCCGACCTGAGGACCCGCTCGATCGCCGCGGTCACGTCGCCCCAAAGCTCGGAAAGCTCAGCGGACAAATCCAGCAACGGAATCTTCTTTTCCACGGCCATCGCCTGGTCCTTTTGTGCGTACAAGAGAGGCAAAAAGCTAAGTAGATCATGGATGTTACTATAGATTATGCCGGTCGTCAGGCGAAGAATCGGCCCCAGGAGGGGCGTTTGCCCCTAGCCCACAACCTTTCGAAACACCTGCCAAAACACCGTGCAGATGGTGGCGACGTCGGCTTCAGACATCGCGTCGTAAAGCGGAAAGCTGAGAATACGGGCAGATAGGTCTTCGGTCACGGGAAGCGGCTCCAAAGCGCGGACGGGCGCGAAGAAGGGCTGCATGTGGAGGGAGGGGCTAAAATAGCTGCGCAGCTCGACGCCTGCCGTGCGCAGTGCGGCAATCAAGCGCTCACGGGCGGGCGCCGCGTCGCGCGGAAGGAGCGCGGGCATGAACTGCATCGCCACGACCGGGCTCGTCAGGCGCTGGAAGCCAAGGCCTTTCAGCCTCTCAATATAGAAGACCGCGAGCTCGGATCGGCGACGCACAATAGCTTCGAGGCCGGCAAGCCTTTCGCTGGCGAGGAGCGCGCCGACCTCGGTTAACTTGGCGTTGAGGCCCGGCATTGTCGCCGCGCGCGGCTCGCCGAAGCCGAAGTTGCACATGAGGCGCATGTCTTTGATGGCGTCGATGTCTGTTGAATGGATGAGGCCGCCCTCGGCCGTCGCGAAGGTCTTCGTCGCGTGCATCGAGTAAACGATCGGAATCGTCGAGCCCCGGCCGAACTGGCGGTTTTGCGCGGTTTTCGAGCCGAGCGAGGCGGCCGCGTCGACGACGACGGCGACGCCGTATTCTTGACCGAGGCGCTCGTACCAGTCGAGATCCAGGCTATTGCCGAAGGTCGCGTAGGGCACGACGACGGCGACGTCGTCGCCGTATCGGTCGAGCAGACTCCGCTGGTGCTCTGGCGCCGGAAGCCATGTCTCGGGATCGACGTCGCAGAAGAGCGGCTCCAGCCCGCACCAGTCGGCTGCGTGCCCCGTCGCCGCAAAGGTGAAGGACGGCATGATAGCGAAGCGCTTCTTCGTGCCGCGACGGAACGTCGCGCGGCGGATCGCGACCATGAGCCCGAGCGTCGCGTTCGCGACGGTCAGGCAATGGCCCGTTCCGCCAAAGAGCTCGCGGGTGGCTGCGGCCTCGAACCGGCTATTCTGCGGGCCAAAGTTGGTGAAGGTCGACGAGTCCTCGATCTCTTTCAGCTTTTCTTGAAGTGCGGAGAGGCGCGGCGGCGACGGCTTCAGGAACGGAAACTTCATGGATCGCGCCTTTTGAACAGCGTCTCGCGCAAGACGTACTTCGGCGGTCCTTGGAGGGCGCGAAAGCTCCGGAAGACGAATTCGCCGATCATGCAGAGGATCGACGTCTCGATCAGGAACAGGA
The DNA here is from genome assembly GCA_043786345.1 of Pseudomonadota bacterium. Lineage (GTDB taxonomy): Bacteria > Bdellovibrionota_B > Oligoflexia > Oligoflexales > CAIYRB01 > JANOTL01. The sequence continues at coordinate 6,471 of JAYVWD010000329.1, read as the reverse complement.
TGACCATCACGTTTAGCACTAGGCCATTCGACGCGACGCGCAGGATCGAGAATGGCGCGAAGAGTCCGAGGATGACCCGGGCGACGAAGAGGCCGGCCAGGACGAGCGCCGCGAGTCCGACGTATTGGAAGGGACGCGTGCTTAGGTTGACGACGTGCTCCATGTTGAAATCGAGGAGCTTTCGCATCGTCCATCCGGATTCGCCGACGCGTCGCGGGTGATGCGAGACCGGCACCTCGCGGCAGGTGCGCGCGAGCGCGATGATCTCGACCGGGTTAAAGACCCGCTGAGGGCCGAGTTCAAAGGCGCGGATCAACCGACCGTCGAAAACTTTGAAAGTGCAGCCGAAGTCGGTGAGTATGGTACCCGAGGCTTTGCGCATGATCCTATTGGCGACGCGCGAGACGAGCCTGCGCACCAGCGGGTCGCGACGCTTCGTGCGGACACCGCTCACCACGTCGGCTCCGCGGTCGAATTCGGTTAGGAGCGCCGGGAGCTCTTCCGGATCGAGCTGCAGGTCGCTGTCGATGAAGACGAAGTGCTTGCCGCTCGCGGCGGCGATGCCGGCGGTGATACCCGCCGCCTGGCCGAAGTTGCGCATCATGTCGTTCACGATCGTGACGCAGTCGTTTTTCACGAAGATCTGACGGAGCTTGCCAATGGTGGCGTCGGTGCTGCCGTCGTTCGTCAGGATGATCTCGAATGTCCGCCCGAGACCCTCCATCGTCCGCTGGAGGCGGCCGAAAAACTCATCAATCGTCTGCTCCTCGAAGTAGCAGCTGATGATGACGCTGAATTCGATCGGGGGTACCGTCATGGCTCGCTGATATTATTCCTACATTCCCCGATAAGGCTTCAAAAAAACGGCGCAGTTGGAAATAATTGTGGGCTTGGGGCACCCTTACGGCCGGAAGGTTCATGCGACGAAAAACTGTCGGACCATCGCCCGATCTGTTGGCGATTCTGCTCGCAATCACGGTATTCGCACTCGACGCGGCGCGGCTCCGCTTCGGCGTCGATTTCACCGACGAGAGCTTCTACGCGGCCGTTCCGCATCGCTTCGCGCTGGGGCTTCAGCCTTTCCGCGACGAACGGGCGTTCCAGCAGCTCTCGTTCCTGCTCTCCTACCCCTTGGTCAAGGTGTGGCTCGCGGTCGTCGGCTCGTCGAACGGGTTGATCCTGATGCTCAGGGCCGCCTATTTGACGCTGACGACACTCGCGGCGGCGGCAGCCTATGTCGCGCTCCGGCGACGGCCGCTCGACGGGACCGCGCTCGTGGCAGCGACGTTCCCGCTCGCGTTCATCCCCTATCAAATACCGGCGCTCTCCTACAATACGCTCGGAATCGCGCTGCTGACTCTTACGGCCTACCTGCAGTTCTTCTGGTGGCGGACGGGAAACCACGCGGCATGGCGCCGTTCGATCCCGGCGCTCCTTGTGTTGACGACGTTGAGCTACGTGAGCCAGGCCGCGACCGCTTACGTGCTTTTGCTTGCGTACACGATCGTCCGAACGAAGAGCTCACGAGCCTGCCTCCGCGCCAGCCTCTTCTACGGCCTCGCCGTGCTGGTCGGCGTCGGCGTCCTCGGTGCCGCCTTCGGACCCGAGAACCTCCGCCTGTCGTTCGATTATACGATGTTGACCGGGGCGAAGGGCGGCGGCATCGCGAAGCTATTGCAAGCCTATGACCAGCTCCGCGGGTCGTTCGACGCCCTCGGCGGCTACGTCGTCTGCCTGACGGCCGGCGCCTTGGTGAGGTGGCGGGGCGGCCGCGCCGCACGGTTCTCCGGGGCCCTGAGTGTCCTGGCCTTCGCGCTGCTCGCCGCCGATGCTCGCCATATAAAGCCCAACCTGCTCGTCGCGCATGTCGCGCTTGCGGCGCCCTTTCTCCTCGTCGGCCGGGAGCGGCGCGCGGAGCGCTGGGCCTTCGGCTTGCTGGTGGTGGCGCCGGCCCTCTTCGGCGGCCTCGTTGCCTCGTGGACCAGCGCCGAAAGCGTCCGCAACTTGATCGTCGGCGGCGTCGCGGCGAGCGTCGCCACGCTCTTCCTCCTGATGGAGGACCTTCAGACGTCCCTGGGAGCGCGGCGGGGCCTGCGCGGGCTGGCGCTCCTCCCGGGCTCGGCTCTTATCGCCTACTTCGTCCTGCTCTCGTGGGAAAACGTCTACCGGGATCACCCGGTGCGGGACCTGACCGCGTCGATCCCCTCCGGACCGTTCGCCGGGATGAGAACGACGCCGGCGCGGGCGCGCTTCGAAGCGCAGTTTGCCGCGGATCTCCAAGAGCTCTCGTCGGGGGCCCGGAGCGCCGGTTTTTATTACCATTTTCCGGCCGGCTACCTTTACACGTCGCTCCGGCCAGCGCTCTGCGAGGCCTGGGTCGTGGATTATGCGGCGGACGATGCCCTGGTGTTTCAGCCGCAGATCCGGGATTGCCTTCACCGTATGGCCCAGGGCCCGACGATTTTTTTCCGGATGAAAGTGCGCTTCGAAGACGAGCCCGAAGTGCTGAGGCTCCCCAAGGGCGACCCCGTGACGCCGATGATCGAGGCCTGCCCCGCACGGATCCTTCGCGAGAGGGCGGAATACGTGGTCTACTTCCTGGATCGGGGCTGTACGGGAGGGGCCGGATGAACGCGGACGATTGGAGAGCATTCGGGCAGGATGTGATCATTTGGCCCCAAGCCAAGGTCGCGGGGCTCCGGCACATCGCCCTCGGCAACCGGGTCATCATTGACGATTTCGTCCTGCTCATCGCCGGCGATCGCACAGAGATCGGCGACTTCGTGCACATCGCCTCGTTCGTCTCGCTGGTCGGCAGCGGCGTGCTGGAGATGGGGGCGTTTTGTGGCATTTCCGCCGGATGCCGGGTCTTTACGGGCAACGACGACTTCTCTGGCGCCAGCCTCACGGGGCCGGCCGTGCCGGCGAAATACCGCAAGGCGCTGCGATCCTTCGTGAGGATCGGCAAACACGCCGTCGTCGGCGCCAACTCGGTCGTCCTTCCCGGCGTGAGCATCGGCGAGGGCGCGGTCGTCGGCGCCAACTCGTTGGTCAAGAGCGACTGCCCGCCTTGGACCATCTGCGCGGGGACGCCGGCGCGGCCGATCAAGATCCGTCCGAAGGACCGGATCCTCGAGCTGGAGCGCCAGCTCATCGGTGAGGCCTACGATTCAACCGGAAAATACATACCGTTGGAGAATCGGACCTAAGGAAAGAATGGTAGGCCTGGGCGGACTCGAACCGCCGACCTCTACCTTATCAGGGTAGCGCTCTAACCAGCTGAGCTACAGACCTATTGCCGGCGTGAGAGCCGCTTGGAGCGCGTTTTATAGTTTCTTAAGGCCATCGGAGTCAACGGGGATTTCCGCCACCTCCAGGGCTACTGTGGATAACTTGGGGACAACTAAAAGACCGCCTTGCCATCCCCATGCGGGTGAGTCTGGCAAGCCGGCCTTTTAAACCCTATGTCCAGGGCCCGACTCGATCACCGTCGGCGATGCCGCAGGCGGATCAAGCGTCGGCCAAGACCGGGATACCGATGTCGCCACGGTATTGCTTTAGCTTGCGCTGAAGGGTCCGAATGCCGATTCCGAGCGTCCGGGCGGCCCGTGTCCGGTTGAAATTTTGGCGTTTCAAGGTTTCAAGGATGACGGCTTTTTCGATATCGGCGAGGGTCAAGCCCTGCTCGAACGAGACCTGGGTCTCCAGCGTCTTTGCCGACTTACCGAGCGCGGCATCGTGTGTGGTGATCGAAGACATCATGTTCGCTTACCTCCCAAGTTCGTCCTGAACCCTCTAGAGCAAGGGCAGTGCCATCGCCTACGTTCAGGCAAAAAAATGTTCATGTTACTGATTTTATTAAACTTAAATATTTCACCCCCTCTCATGAAGCGAGCCAAGTGGTCACAAAACAAAACCACACCACGCCAGAGTGGTATGGCTTCGATACTGTTCTGTGGCCTTCGATTTCCGTTGCTGGCGTGATAAAAAAGGGGGAACACAGTCCCTAGCATGTTCTCTTCACTATGAAACACGTTTCCCCTAAATGGGCCCAGGTCGTCCTGGCAATCGGCGCAATCGTCACGGTTTGGGCCGTCGTTGCCTTTGCCCTCGTGCGTGTGCACCAGCACTGGTGGTTCGAGGACGATCCGGTCCTCTATGGGTTCGGGGCCCGGGCCCGGAACGCCTGGGCATTTTTCTACGATGCGACCCTGTTCCGGACGGAGATCAGCAGCAATGAGATCGTGCCGCTGCTCTTCGCCTCGTTTTGGGTGGACGGCTGGTTGGCGCCGCTGTCGGCCAAGGTCGCTTACCTTCACCAGGCGCTCGCGGTTCTGGCCGCCGCGTTCGGCTTGTTCGCGGTCTCGGCGCGGATTCTGAAGAAGATCGCCCCCGCGGCGCTCCTCACGGTCATTTGGCTCGTTCTACCGTCGACCCTCGTCGTCCTCGAGTTCTTATCGACCCGCGACTACGTCGAGGGCCTCGCTGCGGCGCTCGTCGCGGTCGCGTGCGCGCAACAGATCGCGGCGAAGGACCGCCCGGCCCCGCTCGCCTTCGGGATCATGATCCTGATGAGCCTCGCGGCCGTTCTGGCAAAGGAGTTCTTCCCGACGACGCTGCTGCTCGCGCTGTTCCTCATATTGGGGGCCGCGCGCCGGTTTTGGGCGGCGTCCGCCATCGTCGCGGTCGGCGCGTTCTACGCGGTCTACCGGCTCAAGTTCGTCGGGCATGACCTCTCCTACGGGATGCCTCTGCTCGCTCCGGCGGAGTACCTGCGCTTCCTCGGACGCGTGCCCTATATGATCACCGGCAATGCCTTTGGCTACGTGCTGGCCGTCGCCGTGGTGCTTTTTTGCGGCATTCTCGGACTCGCGGAGGGAGCCTTCTGGCTCGCGATCATCGTCGCCTCGCTCGCCACGATCTACCCCATTTCCTACGCGGTCAACTCGGCCTGGCAGGACCACGGCACGTGGTACCGCAGCGTCTTCGTACTGAATACCGCGCTGCTTCTGCTGTTTTTCCGGATTTTCGGCGCGATACGGCGCCCGGTCGCGCTCGCCCTCACCGGCGCGACGTTGGCGGCCGCCTGTGTGGGCGGCCTCGCCACCATCTCGACCTGGTCGGACATGAAGGCGCGCTATAGCGCGGAGGGCCGCTTTTTCCTGAGCCATCCGGGCCAGATCCTCTACTCGGACCTGCCGGCTCCGTGGTTTCTGCCGGGCCTCGCGAAGCTCTATCAGGACGACGCGACCGCGCTCGTCCTACAGCCCACCGACACCGTCGCGGCGGATTCGGCGGTCAAACTCCGGGAAACCGGCGTTGTTTGGCGCTTTGACGGGGAAGGCGTGCGCCCGGATCCGGAGCTCTTCAAAAAACTGACGCAGATAAGAACCGCCGCAGGCACCGAGGAAAGTCGGGGCGCGCGGCGGTGAATTCACGAAGCACCGTGATTCTTGACGAATTCGAGCGGATCAGCGGAGCAGCGTGAGCGCCACTTCCGGGGCCTGGTTCGCCTGCATGAGGACGGAACCGCCGGCTTGCTGGAGGATCTTGTTCTGCGTGAACGCCGCCGATTCCTCGGCGAAGTCGACGTCGCGGATGCGGCTGTTGGCCGATTTCAGGTTCTCGATCTGGACGCCGAGGTTGTTGATCGTTGAGCCCAGGCGGCTCTGCTGGGCGCCAATGTAAGCGCGGTTGGACGAGATCGTATTCAGGGCCGAGTCGATGACGCTCAGCTTGGCCGCGGCTATATCGCGGGTAAACGCTTCGCCGGCCTCCATGGGCCCGATCTCGGAGCCGGTGCCGAGGCCCATTTGCTCGGCGTTGACCTTGAGGTTTTCGACGCCGATCTGGATCGTGTCGGTGTTTTCCTGCGACGCGTCGCCCGCACCGACGTGGATCGTGAACATGTTCGAGTCGCCGACGGCTTCCTGGCCCGCCAGGAGCGGCATGCCATTGAAGCTCGTCGAGTTTGAGATCCGCTGGATTTCGTCGACCAGCTGCACGTATTCACGGTTGGAGTAGCCGCGCTCCGTGTTGCCGATCGTGTCGGAGGCCGACTGGGTCGCGAGCTCGCGCATCCGGATCAGGATGTTGCTCACCTCGTTCATGCTGCCTTCGGCCGTCTGGACGAGCGAGATGCCGTCCAGGGCGTTGCGCTTCGCCTGGTCCATCGACCGCGTCCTGGCGCGCATCGACTCGGAGATCGCGAGGCCGGCCGCGTCGTCCGCGGCCTTGTTGATGCGATAGCCGCTCGACAGCTTGGCGATGTTCTCGTTCATCGCGGAGGTCGAGTTGCCCATGTTGCGTTGCGCGTTCAAGCTCGCGACGTTCGTTCTGATCCGCAGTCCCATTGCCGAAGCTCCTTCCCCGTGGTTCCCTTTGCAACTAACGAGAGAAGTTTCGACAATTGTCTTTCAAAGTTTAGCAAAAAAGAAATTGGTGATTTTAAGACTGCGTTGGAGCCGCGCG
>JAYVWD010000328.1:0-2121 GCA_043786345.1 Pseudomonadota bacterium | reverse complement strand
TTCAGGATTCGATCCAGCTCACCGCCGAGCGGGCGAGCGGCCAGATCGAAGGCGCGATCGACGCCTGGCGGGCGCAGATCGCCGTGGCGCTGCCCACGCTCAAAAGCAGCGACGAAGAGCCCAACACCGAGATGGTGAAGAGATTCGTGGACTCGAGCCACGAATTCGTCGGATTTCTGCTGCTTGGCGCGCCGACGGCCGCGTCGACGACGTTCACCAAGAACGGCGAGGCGTTCACGTCGAGCACCACCGACCCCCGCTTCGAGGACAAGGTTCCCGCCAAGATCTGGGACGGGATCCGCGAGGCCGCGCAGAAATGGCTCAAACGCGACGTCCCCCGGATCCGCAAGGGCAACAACGTCCTGGTCGAGAGCTTCGCGAAGACGCTCGGCATTCCCGTGATGATGACCGCCGTCCGCTTCGAGGTCACCGACTCGAAACGGGTGATGTGGGCCGTGCTGGTGACCTGGCAGTCGAACCTGATCAAGGCCCTGCCGAAGTCGAAGCTCATCGAGGCGAACGTCGTCGACATGCACGGCAAGGTCTTCACCTCGCCCAACATCGGCGACATGCTGAAGCGCAAGAAGTTCCCCGGCAACCGCTTGGTGAAGGCCGCTTTGAGCGGCTCGAGCCCGGCCGGCTTCGAGCCCGAGTACCGGACCGAAGGCAACAAGCGCCGGCTCGGCGCCTATGCCCGCCTCCCGAAATACGGCCTGACGATCCTGGTCGAGTCGGATGCCGAGCTGGCGTACCAGGCGCTCAAGCGCAACATGTATTCGACGGCGCTGTGGGCGTCGCTGTTCATCCTGCTCGCCGTGATGTTCAGCTACCTCGGCTCGCAGCAGATCACCAAAAATCTGCGCGCCGTCACCACGGCGACCGAGCGTATCGCGGCCGGCGACTTCAAACACCAGCTCAGACCCACGTCGCGCGACGAGATCGCGCAGCTCGCGGTCAGCGTCAACCACATGTCGCAGAAGATCGTCGGCCTCATGAAGACCCAGGTCGAAAAGGCGCGCATCGAGCAGGAGCTCGAGACCGCCCGGATGGTGCAGGGCACTTTCTTCCCACGCGCCGACATCCGCAAAGGACCGCTCTTCGTCACGGGCTACTACCAGCCGGCGACCGAATGCGGCGGCGATCTCTGGGGTCACTTCTCGATCCGTCCCGGCGTCGAGTTCCTCTTCGTCGCGGATGCGATGGGCCACGGCGCGCCGGCGGCGATGGTGACCGCGATGGCGTACGCGACGACGATGACGATCGCCGACGCGTTGCGCGACCGGCCGGACCTGAGCGAGTCGCCGGCGGTCGTCCTCGCGCGGCTTAACCGGGTCATTTTCGAGGCCGTGCGCGGCACGATCAGCATGACGGCCTTCGCCGCGGTGATCGACATCAACACCGGCACGATCACGTACGCGAACGCGGGCCACAACTTCCCGTTCATCATCCCGGCTTCGCCCGGCGACGACCGGACGAGCAAGGCGGCGGCGCTGCGCGCGAAAAAAATCGGCAAGCCCCAGCCCGTCTCCCTGAAGCAGATGGGCACGCCGCTCGGCATGATGGCCGACACCGGGTATCGGGACAGCGTCACCGATCTGCGGGCGGGCGACAAAATTTTCCTGTTTACCGACGGCCTCATCGAGTGCTCGGCGCCGAGCGGCGCGGTCTGGGGCCGCAAAGTCCTGCTCGATCAGGCGGTCGACACGGCCCACCTGGGGGCCGAGGAAATGCGCGACGAGCTGCTCGGACGCGCCTTCAGCTTCTTCGCCAACAAGCCGCTCGAGGACGACGTGACCGTCGTGATCGTCGAGGTCGACAAGGCCTGGAAGCGCGGTTCCTACGCACAACCACTCGTAACAAAAGCCGTTTCCGGGAACGGCCGCGACGACCCGGACAGCCTGCCGTCATTCCTTTCGATGCCGGCCGACGCGTTGAACCCGTTGTCGATGGCGCCGCGGACCATGCCGCCGCAGTCGATGCCGGCCCAGTCCATGCCGCCGCAGTCGATGCCGCCTACCTCCGTTCCGCCGCGCTCGGCGCCGCCCCAGTCGACCCCCCAGCGACCGTTCACCGCCGCCACGCCGGCGGGCAAGCAGCCGCAGCGCCCCGCGGCCGCGCCCG
>JAYVWD010000327.1:0-2924 GCA_043786345.1 Pseudomonadota bacterium | reverse complement strand
GCGGCAGGCTTTTTGCGCCGCGGCCGAGCCGACCAGGACGGCATCGACGTCGGTGCCGATGGAGACATAGGCCGCATCGCCGACGTTTTCACTCATGGTCGAGCGCGGGATGATGCCGCCGTCCTTGATGAAGATCTCGTGGCCGATGCGCTCGTGGGTCGAGACGCTGATCGCGGCCGTGCGCAGCTCGACGGCGCAGCCGCGGGCGTCGACACGGCGGACCGCTTGCGGCTCCGGCGCCCCTTCGGGCAGCATGGCGGGCTCGGCGTCGGTGGCCTCGTCGTCGGTGACGAAGCTGACGCGCGCCGGCAGCGAGGTGTAGGCGCGGGGCGCGTCGGTGACGCGGGACTCGGGCAGGTCGGCGGCTTCGAGCTCGGAGGCGGGGCGGCCGTCCGGAAGCTCGAAGATATCGGCGGCGCGCGCGGCGCCGGCCTCCAGGGCCAGCAGGGTCGAGAGCGTCCGGACGCAGAGAACGAGGCTATTTTTCATCTTAAATTCCTCCAAGCGCGGCGTACCTAGTAACTCTTCGGCGCGGATCCGGCGGGGGCCAAGCCCGCCGGAATCCGTAGGGGAAAGCGGGGGCTTGGGACGCGTATTTCACCCGTCGGTGGGCGGCATTCGCGAATGCGGGGCGCGGTCCGGGCAGCCAGAGGCCGGCCATTTGGCGCCCGGTTTGTTCGTCAGTGGGTGGCGTTCGTCAGGATCGTCCGCAACAGCGCCTGGCGCTCGACCGGTTTCGCCAGGTGCGCGACGCAGCCGACGGCGAGCGAGCGCTCCTGCTCCTCGCGCATCGCGTGGGCCGAGAGCGCGACGATGGGGGTCAAATAACCGCCGCTGCGCAGCAGGCGGGTCGCCTCGTAGCCGTTCACGCCGGGGAGCTGCATGTCCATCAGGACGATGTCGTGGCGGCCGCGGCGCGCGAACTCGATGGCTTCCTGGCCGTCCGAGGCGAGCTCCACGGTCTTGGCGCCGGCGTCGAGGAGGTAGGTGCTCATCAGCTCGCGGAGGTCGGCGACGTCCTCGACGACGAGGATGTCCATTCCGGAAAGCGGCGTCTCGGCGAGTGGATCGACGTGCCGGCGCCACAGGTCCGGCGCCTCGCGCGGCATGGGCGCCGCCGCGTCGAAGGTGATGGTAAAGGTGCTGCCGAGGCCGGACACGCTGCGTGACAGGACGACGTCGCCGCCGAGCAGTCCCGCCATCTGCCGCGACAGATAAAGGCCGAGGCCGGTGCCGGCGTGCGGGCGCGAGAGCGACCCGTCGACTTGGGCGAACGGCTGGAACAGCGCCGCCTGCGCCGCCGGCGGGATGCCGATCCCGGTGTCCTCGACGGCGATCGCGACCAGCGGGCCCCCATCGGGTCCCTCCGTAAGCTGCGCGTCGATCGTCACGCGGCCGTGCTCCGAGAATTTGAGGGCGTTTCCGATGATATTGAGCAGAATCTGGCGGAGGCGCTGGGGGTCGGTGCAGACGACGCCCGCCGCGGGGTCGACGCGGTGGATGACCAGCTCGACGCCTTTGTCCCGGGCGCGGTCGTGCAGCAGGGCGATGGTGTCGGCCAGAAACGCGGGGAGCGCGAGGCGCTCGATCCCGATCGGGAGCTTGCCGGCCTCGATCTTCGACAGGTCGAGCAGGTCTTCGATGATCCGATGCAGGTGCCTGCCGTTCCGCGTGATGCGCGCCGCGACATAGGCGGTGTTGGCGGCGGTCGTCGCCTTGAGGGCGAGGATCTCGGAATAGCCGAGGATGGCCGTGAGCGGCGTCCGCAGCTCGTGGCTGACGTTGGCGAGGAACATCGTCTTCGCCTGGTTGGCGGTCTCGGCGCGGTCGCGCGCCTCGGCGAGCGCGAGCTCGGTGAGCTTGCGGGCGGTGGACCCGACGACGGTGCCGACCCCGCGCACCGGACGACCCTTGCGGTCGCGCAGGAAGCGGCCGCGGGCGCTCACCCAGTGCACGCTCCCGTCCGGCCATTGGACCCGGCACTCGAACGCATAGGGGATGCCGCTGGCGCGGGCTTCGGTGAGCTTCTGGACGACGCCGGGGCGGTCCTCCGGATGGACGCGCGACCGGAACGTCTCCTTGGTGCCGTCGAACGCGCCCTCCTCGAAGCCGAACAGCAGCTCGTGGTATTTCGACCAATAAATGCGACCGCTTGCGAGATCGACCTCGAAGATCCCGGTCTCGGCCACGTCGAGCGCGTTCTCGGTGCGCCCGACGCGGAGCTGGAGCGCGTCGAATTGGCGGCGCAGGGTCGCCAGAGCCAGGAAAAATACCAGGGAGCCCAGGAGGAGGCCCGTCGCCGAACCGATGGCCGCGCTCGACAGCCCGACGAGGAACGCGAGCAATAGCGTCAGCATTGCGGGGAATGGTTCCCGGGATTTCGTGACGTCGAAGCTCATGGCGGCCTGATTAGCAACTATCAGTCATCCTGTCAGTCGCAAAGATGGGCTGGGGCCCATTGCCTAGGGCGCCGCCGAAAGGTAGGTGTCGAGAATGACGACGTGGCGCTGGAGCATCGGCACGATTTTCTCGCTCAACAGTTTCCGCGAAGGGCCATAGGCGCGCTCTCGACGCAGCGCGCCCCGGCAGTGCGCCGTCGCCTCGATCTCGCTGGCGCGAAGGACCGTAAGTAGCCGCCAATCCTGGAAGATCTTACGCTCCGGGTCGCGCCGCAGGCCGGTCCAGATGGGCGAGTCCGGGGCCGCCAGCGCGGCCTCGCCAAGGGCGTCGATCTGAATCCGGAGGCAGATCCTGATGTCGACCCGCTCGCCGCTGTGGAAGCCCTGGACCTTCGCCTTCTCGGCGAACGGGCGGGCCGTCGCGGTGGTCCAGAAGAAGTGGTCGGGCCTGTTGACCGAGATGATCACCGACGCGGACAACTTCCTGATCCAGGTCTCCGACCCGGCGCTGCCGTTGGGTCACCG
>JAYVWD010000326.1:0-2365 GCA_043786345.1 Pseudomonadota bacterium | reverse complement strand
CGCCCGGCCGCGGCGCCGTCGAACGACCGGAGCTTCAAGCCGCCGATCGCGAAAAAGGTGAGCAGACCGGCCCCGGCCAGCGAGATCAAGCCCATGATGAGGTCGACGTGGGCCGCTTGCCGCAGCAACAGGACCGCCAGGGCGATGATCGGCAGATCCGTGACGAGGGGCGCGCACGCGACTTTCGCCCCTTCCTTCCAGCCGCCCTTCAAGGCCCGGCTGATGACGAGGGACGAGGTCGGGCCCGGCGACAGGCCGGCGCTCGAGCCGAGGAGGGCCCCCTGCAACGCGGCCGATAGTTCGATGAGCATGCTAGTGCTGCCTTTCCGTCACGGGGCTTGGGCTCTTCCGGCGGCTCGAGACCCGTTCCCAGGCGCGGTCCCGCCGGGCGAGCGCCCGCGACGCGTCGGCGTAGCGGAAGCGCGCGTTGGAAACCATGCGGTAGGGAAGGGGAAGAAGCTGCGGGGCCAGGCGGTCGAGCAGGCCCTCGACCTTGCGGCGGAGCGCTTGGCTGAGGGACGACGCGCTCCCGACCAGCTGATTCAGGTGATTTTCCGAGAGCTGCGCCAAGGCCTCCGCTTCCGGGTGGCGGCGCGCCTCGAACGCCGCGAACGCCTCGCCGAGCCCGGCATCCGCCGTCCCGACGAGTCGACCAAGGGCGACGCAGTCTTCGAGCGACGCATTCAGGCCCTGGCCATAAAACGGCAGGACGCCGTGCGCGGCGTCGCCAAGGAGGAGGACCGAGTGGTCGTCGGTCCAGCGCGGCGCCTGGACGGTGTGCAACCGGGCGTCGTCCCTGGTCGCGGCGAGCTCGCGGCCCGCGAAGGCGGCGACCTCCCGCATCGGCCCGCCGGGCAGCGCCGCGCCGAGCTCGTGCAGGACGGAGCCCCAGGTCGACGTGGCGGAATTGCGGGTGATCAACCCGGACAGGGTGCCGTCGCTCAGGGGAATCATGATGGCCATCCAGTCGCCGCCCGGGACGATGTGGATCAGCGACGGCGCCATCCCGGCCCGAGTCGCGAGGTCAGGCGGCAGGGTGAACGAGCGATAGAGCCACGGGTGCTCGACCACCCGCGAGACCGAGCCTTGCTCGTCATCGACGAGGCGCCGCAGCGCGGAGCGCACGCCGTCGGCGCCGATCAGGCCGCGAACCCTCAGGGTCGGGGTGTCCTGGCCCGCCGCGGTGCGGAGATGCACGTCGCGGGTCTCGCGCCGGTAGCCGACGAAGCTTTGGCCGAAATTCAGCTGGACGTTGGGCAGGCGCGCGGCGGCGTCGAAAAGGAGCGCCTGCACTTGCCCCCGGGTCAGGGCGAAAATCCGGTCGTCCAAGCGCGGGCCATAGGATTCGACCCGGCACCTGCCGGCGCGGTAAATGGCGCGCGCCCGGAGGGGTTGCGCCGTGCGCAGGAATTCCGCGGCGAGGCCGAGGCTCTGCAGCGCCGCCAGTCCCCGGTGTGAGATGGTGATGGCGATCGCCCGCTCGGCGCCGGTGGTCCGCGTGATGTCCTCTTGGCCGCGGCGCTCGAACAGGGCCACCGGCAACCCCAGCCGGCCGAACACCAGCGCCGCCGCGAGCCCGACGGGCCCGGCCCCGATGATGGCGATCGGATCCGCCGCGGACGGCAGGTCCGCCGGCGCGCCGGAGTCGTTCAGTTTTAAGAGGAGGCCCTTCATAACGCAACTCCAGGCGTTGGCTGGCACATCGGACGGGCAGTATCGAGCAAGTGATTTGTCTGAGATTGACGAGAGCGGGGAGATTTTAAAAGGAGCGCAGTATATATCATGACATTTCATAAAATGTCATATAATTATAACAATTTATATTAAAATCGATTAGTTGCACGGCGCCGGGCAAAGCCGGCCCGCCCCGGGCGGATCCTCTGGATCCGCCCGGGGTTCGGCGCGCCCGCGGCCGCCACTGGCCTTAGCGGATGACCTCGCGCAGGTAGCTCTCGAGCAGGACGCGGTTTTCGTCGTCCACCGCGGAGTTCTGGACTTCCTCGAGGATGTCCTCGCGGTACCGCCGGTCGACCTGGTATTCGCGCTTGATCTCGATGTCGCCGCCGACGACCGACTGGCCATAATAGTTGTCGCCGGTCACGCGGCGCCGGCGGCCACGGCTGCGGCGCTTTTGCTGGGACTGCGAGGCGGCACTCTCGGCCTGGCGCAGGAGGCGGCCGGCCATGTCGGAGTTGGACTCGGCCATCGCGAAGTTGTTGTTGTTGCCGTTCTCGGCCGTGCCTTCCATCGCCTGGACGGCCGCCTGGATGCGTTGGTTCGCCTGGGGCGAGAGGGAGCGGAGCTGCGATTCGAGGCGCTTGGTTTCCTTGGTGTTGGCGTTCTGCTTCATGCGGGTCGCGGGCCA
>JAYVWD010000325.1:0-7689 GCA_043786345.1 Pseudomonadota bacterium | reverse complement strand
ACCTGACGGGTTGCCATGACCGACGTGCCTCCGCGGGAACAGATGAAAATGGGAAAGTCCGCCGATCTTATCACAACGAAATACAGCAAAAAACAAGGGTCCCTGTGCAGGGACCCTTGAAGTGCCGGCGCTCCGTTCCTGGAGGACCTGCATTCTGAAATTGGTTATGGTTAGTCGCCGAGCGAGATCGTGGCGTTGGTGCCGACGGCGGTGCACTCGTTGTCGGTCACGTGCAGGCGGAAATCGCTGAAGGTCTCCGGCTGGCGCTTGCCACGCCGCACGTCGACCGAGGTGTCGGCGTAAATCGTCGCACAGTAGGTCTTCGTGACCGTTTGGGTGACCGTCGCGGCCGGTCGGTCGGCGGCGGGCGTGGGCTGGGCCGGATGGGCCGGGTCGGCGGGGTGCGCCGGGTCGGCAGGGTGCGCCGGATCCGCGGGCAGCGTCGGTTGCGGGGTCGGCTCGGCAGGTGCCGCCGGGGTCGCCGGCTGCGGCGCCGGACGCTCGACCTGGTGGCTGACGCTGAACTTCACCGCGCGCTGGACGCGGAGGTCGTATTGGCCTTCGGGCAGGTCGTTCACGCTGAAGCTGCCGTTCGTGCGGACCTTGCCGCTGCGCACGAGCTCGCCCGTCAGCACAAATTCGAAGCCCTGGATGAAGCTTTGGTTGTCGAGCTGCGTCGCGAGCGCGAGGTCATAGTCCTTCGCGTCGACCGTCAGCAGCTCCTTGAAGCGGGCGGCGAGGTCGTCGGCGTTAAAGAACTGCTTGCTGTCGACGAAGAACTCCTTCTTCGACAGCAGGTAGCCGTCGAAACAGCCTTTGGCGAAGCTGGTGCGACACAAGCTGGTGTCGGAGTTGTCGGCGCGGTCAAGGTTCGGCGTCGCGTCGCCCGATTGCGCGGCGCGTTCCTGCTGCGCACTGTCGACATAACACCCGCCCGCGGAGATCACCGTCGAAAGTGCGGCCGCGGCGGCGCCGGCCCTCAGAAGTAGACCGAACGTCATGGAATTCTCCCCGTCCTTTAGTTTCTGGCACCGTTTGCGACAAATGCGTAAACGTGTCATCGACTAAATCAGGGAGGAGACGGGAAGGTCAACGCAAATCGTTGAGCGTCATGGTTTACAGACAGTGTCGTACAATGCCGCCGGGGGGAACTGCGTATTGCTTACAGCCAGATGCGGAAGCCGAAGCCCATTTGGGTGGTGTCGGTGTCGATCGACCGGACCGACGACGAGCCGGAGCTCCGGTCCAGATGCTCACGGGCCATCTTGCCTTGGAAGTCGACCGAGATGCGCGAGGACAGGTAGTAGTTGACGCCGAGCGAATAATAGAAGCCGCTGCCGTAGAACGAGCCGTTCTCGAGCTGCTTCTGGTAGTCGAGGCGCGAGCCCTGGAAGCCGCCGCCGGCCTCGAGGTTGCCGACGGGCGACAGGAACGAGAGGCGCAGGCCGGCGTTGACCCGCGAGCCGGTCAGGCTCTGGAGCGCGTCCTCTTTGTAGCGCAGGTTGACGAAGGTGTGGCTCGCCGTGAACTGGACGAACTTCATCAGCTCCATGCCGAGCTCCGTCGAGAAGCCGTAGCCCTTCCACAGCTGCTTGGCGTTGACGGACTGGGCGTTGCCGTCCGCGTCGTTCATGGTGCCGTTGGTGGCGAAGGTGCCGTACTCGCCGTCGATGCTCTGCTCGACGAAGACGTGGCTCTCGGTGCTGGAGCGCTGGTAGTTGATGTAAGCGTGCGATTCGGCGAGCGCCGTACTGCTCGCGAGGCCCAGGCCCGCCACCATCATGATTTTGTTTACTAGACCGTTCATCTTCATCTCCGCCGTATTCCACTCAGAAGCAAATCAGTTCACAAATCCCCATTGAGCAGCTTTCGTGCCAGCGCCGGCGCGCCGCCCGCGCCATGAATCCGCGGGGTTACCGGGGGCGATCGGGACCGCGCGCCGACCAAGTTTTAGACGGCTGAAAACGCTAAGGATTGCCGCCCCCTTTGGGGGGCCTTCAAATCCGCTCAAGTTGCCGCGGGTTAAATCCGAAGAGGGAGAGAACCAAGAACGGGCGGGACCTATGAAAATCAGCAGCGCCATTTTCAGTTCGGCATGGGCCTTAGCGCTCGTAGGTATGATCTGGGCATGCAGCGGCAGCGACTTCGCAGGGACCTCCGGCAAGACGTCCGCCGTCAAGAAGGAAGACGTCAAGAAGCCGGACGCCAGCACCGGCCCGCACAACAAGCTCGGCGTGCCGGTCAACGAAACCAAAGACATCCCGAAGGACGCCGGCGGCGGCTGCAAGTCCGCGGACGAGACGATCGCCGTCGTGGTCGGCGACAAGGTCGAAGGCAAGAAGAAGGGCGAGACCGTCCTGGATTGCAAGGGCCGCAAGGTCAAGGTCGACGTCTATGATCCTAAGGAAGGCATCCCGCCCGGCATCGACGACGCGGGCGACGACGCCAACGACGACGGCGGCGCGACGGAAAACTCCACCGGCGCGACCTCGGGCAAAGCGACGGAAAACTCCACCGGCGGCTCCGGCACGGTCGGCGCCACGAGCTCCGGCGGAACGGGCAAGGCGACGGCCACTTCGGGCGGGCAGTCGACGACCGGCGGCACCGACGTCGCCGATACCGGCAATGCGACCGGCAAGACCACCACCACCACCGGCGGCGACACCCTCGGCGTCGACGACGGCGGCACCAGCAAGAACCTGACGTCCGACCTGATCATCACGACGGGCCTCGAGGACGAGTGCGGCGACGACAAGGTCTCGGTGAAAGTCGAAGCCTACGTCGACCAAAAGGTCGTGGTGACGCAAACATACAAATGCCCCAAGGCGGGCGAGGCCACGGTCATCAAGGACGCTTGTCGCCGGAATGCCGCGACCTGCATCAAGATCACGACGATCAACGGCAAATTCACGCAGGACACCTGGGGGAACCAGCTCGGCTGCGTGGAGCTCGAGCAAAACGACCCGACGACGGCCACGGCCTATATCGACACGAACGGCGCCGGTTTCCTCGGCGGATGCCTCGGCCGAAACGACGACTCGTTGGTCGTTAAGTGCGCCGAGAGCAAGTCCCTGTCGATCTCCAACTGCCTGCAATGAGCCGCGTCGCCCGCGGGCGCCTCAGAACCGCCCGCGGATGATCGGCCCGGGCGTGTCGCGCGGCGGCTCGACGGGCCCGTGCGACGTCGCCTCCGACTGCGACAGCTCCGGCCCCGTCGGCCCCGCGACGCCCGGCTGGAAGCCCGCGACCAGGTCGATCACCGGGTTCTGGAACTTATCGCGGAAGCGCTGGCGCGCCGTCCCGAGCAGCACGAAGACCTTGTCCTCCTGCTCCTCGAGCACGCCGTTGAGCTGCACCGAGCCGACGAACTCCTCCAGCTGGCCGAAGGCGCCGAAGCGCCGGTAGAGGTCGAGCTGGACCTCGTAACGCCGGGATTTCCGGATCCATTTGAGGGGCTTCGTCTCGACGTGGTAGTCGCCGACGAAGAAGTGGTTGGCCTTGTTGAGCCGCGCGCGGAGCGTGTGCCGCAGCGGCTCCATCGGCACGTAATGCGTCTCATTCACGCCTTCACGGGATTTTGCCAGGACCTTCTTGAACGGCGTGAGACGGAGCCCGATGCGCACGCGGATCGGATGGTCGTTGCGCTCGTTCTCGGACTTCGCGGCCTCCGCTTGGGGCGCGATCCATTTCGCCGCGTGCGCCGGCGGCGGATCATTATATACTTCTTCTTCGGCTCTGGCTTGCTGGCCCGAGCCCATGACCGCTAAAATCGGTAGTACGACGAGAGCCAGGTGACGGATGCGCATGCGGGCGCCCCCCCGAGGGTGACGTGAGTGGTGATGCCAGGTCGCTGGTGTGGTGGACCCTTCGATTATATACCGGGGCAAGTCGCGCGTGGAACCATTGAAGCCCGAAATTCAGCTCGCCGAGGGCGTGCCCGCGGTCCTCGTACCGCCGGCGCCGCCGCGGGCGCGCGGGCGCAAGCTCTTGCCCTGGATCACGCTCGTCCTGATTTTTTGGGTCCCACCAGCCGCCTGGGTGACGCTCGCCCAGCCCCAATTTTTTCAGGGCGGGCACGCGCTCCTGACGACCAAGCAGCGGCTCGCGACGGCCGGCCGGGCCATCCGCGGTTTCTTCGACAAACACAAAAAAGCCCCCGCAACCTTCAATATGCTCCGGGCCTTTGCCCGCAGCGAGGGCCTCAACTTCTCCTCTTTCGATGGTTATGGTCAGCGATTGGATTATTTGCGGTTGGATGAGCGCCACTACCTGCTGCGCTCGTTCGGCGCCGACGCCGCCCAGAACACCCTCGGCGGCACGCCCGACAACGGGCTCGTCAGCTGGGGCCAGCGCCCAAATCGCCCGATCAGCTACAAATTCCCGGTTGGCGCGCCGCGCATCGGCCTCTACCCGGCGGCGCTGGTGGAAGGCTGCGACTCGCCCGACGGCGTCTCGCACGCCAAGCTCTTCGTGGACACCGGGACCCTCACCCGACATCTGGTCGTAAGGCTCAAGAATCGCGAAGACTTCTTTATGGTCGCGCCGCACGACCGGGTCGAGGAGTTCTTCTGGCTTCCGACCTCGAACCGGGTCGTCTACTCGGCGACCGGCAGCACGCGGCACCGCGACGGGCTCTACCTTTGGGACCTGGACCACGACACCGTCGAGAACCTGACCGACCTGGCGCGCGGCGCGCTGCCGATTTCGCCGGCGGCCCACGGCGGGACGCTCTGGGTTTCCCTGGCCGGCGTCTCGCCGCACGGCCCGACGGTGTATGCGTTCGCGGGTCTGCGGCACGACGGGATGCTGGATCCGTCGGTGTTTTTCGACGAGGCCAACCTGATCGGCTTCCAGATCGGCGAGGGCCCGAAAACCACGAAGCTCCTGATCGGCGACGCGCTGAAGGGCTTGGCCTTCACGCCGCCCTACAAAAAGGCCCTCGAGCTCGGCCTCGGGCTTTCGGTCAAAGGCGGGACGGCGGCGCAGCTCGACTGGCTCGAGCTCTCGCTCGCGGGAAACCTCGAGAAAATCCTGCTCAACTGGCACCAGTTCAGCGAGCGCCACGCGGAGTCGCCGCTGTTTCCCTACGCGCTCTGGCTGCTGTCGTCGGTCTACGGCGAGGGCTTCGAGCTGCTCTCGCGGCTCCAGAGCAAGGACGCCGAAGTCCTGCGGACCTTCGGCACCGAGATCGCGCGCGCCCTGATCAACCTCGAGCTGGCGCCCACGTACCTAAAGAGCCTGGCGCTCTTCACCCATGAGCAGCTGATGGACGGGCTCGCCCTCCCTTACTCCATGGCGCGGCTCACGCTGCCGCCGGGGCCGACCGGCCCGCCCGCGCCGGGGCCGCAGGCGGCGAACCCCGAAAGCACGAAGGTCTCGCCCGATGGCAAATGACCGCGGCGACGTGTTCGTGACCGTGCTGGCGGGCGGCAGCGGCACGCGCTTTTGGCCGAAAAGCCGGCATCTGACGCCCAAACAGCTGACGCGCATCGGCGACGACCAGAAGACGATGCTGGAGCTGACCCTCGCGCGCCTCGACGGGTTCGTGCCGCCGGCGCGGCGGCTGATCGTGACCCACCAGGATCAGGCCGCGAAGACGCGCGCGCTCATCGGTGCCGCGGCGGCGGTGGTCGTCGCCGAGCCGGAGGCGCGCAACACGGCGAACGCCCTGGCGCTGGCGGCCCTGCAGATCGAGGCGATGGCGGCGGCGGCCGGGATCGCCGACCCGGTGATGATCTCGCTCCACGCCGACCACCTCATCAGGGACGTGGACGCGTTTCTCGCGGCGCTCGACGCCGCGGTGGGCGCGGCGCGCCAGGGCTGGCTCACGCTGCTCGGCATCACGCCGGAATACCCGGAGACGGGGTACGGCTACATCGAGCAAGGCGCGCCCTTATCCGACGCCGGGGCGGCGTTTTCCGTCGTGAGCTTCCGCGAAAAGCCGCCGCGGCCCGTCGCCGAGGACTTCCTGCGGCGGGGCGGCTTTCTCTGGAACGCCGGGCTGTTCGTGTGGAAGACGCGCGTGCTGCTCGCCGAGCTCGGGGAGCGCCTGCCGGCGACGGTGGCCGGCCTGCGGGCGCTGGCGCGGCCGAAAACCGGGTACGCGGACGTGGACCGGGCGGCGTTCGCCGCGCTTTACGCCGGCCTCCCCAAGATCTCGATCGATCATGCGGTGCTCGAGGTCAGCCGCAAAGTCGCCGTCGTTCCCGCCACCATCGGCTGGCAGGACGTCGGCAGCTGGGACGCGCTGGACCGCTGCTTTCCGGCGGACGCCGCCGGCAACCTGGTCTTCGGCGACGCCCTGTTGATCGACGCCAAACGGACGACGGTCGACGCCGACGGCGCGTTCGTCGCGGTGATCGGGGTGGAGGACCTCGTCGTCGTCGCGGCGCATGGCGCCGTGCTCGTGTGCCCCAAGGCGCGGGCGCAGGACGTCAAGCTCATCGTCGAACGGCTCAAGGCCCAGGGCCGCAAAGAGCTCATATAGAGGCGCGGCCTTCTCGGCAAAGGCGAGGTGAACGCGAATCAGGCGCCCGCGGCTCAGCGAAGCTTGTATGAGTAAATGCTCTTGATGCCGGTCGCGTAGTAGATGCCGTCCTCGAAGAGGACCGGCGGGCTGGCCAGGGCACCGCCGACGCTGTCGTGCCAGAGGAGGTTGCCGTTGGCGGCGTCGAGCGCCGAGACCCGGCCGCGGTGCCCGGCGACGAACAGCGCGGACTCGCCGGCCGAGATCGAGGTGACCGCCGCGCCCGTGACCGCGCGGAAGATGCGGCGCCCGCTGTCGGCGTCGATCGCGTAGACGTCGCCGTTCAAGCCGCCGACGTAGAGCCGGTTACCGCGGAACGCCGAGGTCGTGAGGCCGGGGAACTGCTCCTGCCAGGCGACGTTGCGCACGCTGGCGTTGAGGTCGATCGCGGCGACGAGGCCGTCGTAGCGGGTGATCAGGAGCTTGTTGTTGCGGATGACCATCTCGCCGATGACGCCGTGGAAGCGGGCGTCGTTGTACGAGGGGTTGTAGCGCCAGACGAGCTTGCCCGTGTCGACGTTGACGGCGAGGACCTCGCCCGTCGCGATACCGAAGAGGACTTTGTTGTCGTGGATGATGGGGCGCGCGCCCCCGCGGATCGCCAGGCCGTCGGGGAAGCCGCCGTCGAAGAGCCAGATGGTCTTGCCGGATTGAAAGTCGATCGCGTAAAGCACCTGCGCCGCGGTCAGCACGTAGAGCGTCGAGCCGCTCAGCAGAAACGAGCGCTCGGTGAAGGAGTCGAGGGTCGAGGTCCAGAGCTTCTTGCCGGACACGGCGTCGAGCTTGATCAGCTTGCCGTCGCGGAAGCCGAGGACGACCGAGCTGCCGAACGAGCCCGGCGGCGCCGTCATGTCGGCCGGGCCTTCGAACCACCAGGCGACGCGGCGGGTGCTCATGTTGAGGCCGCCGACCCACTTGCTGTCGAAGCCGCCGATCAGGATTCCGGAGTTGATGGCGAAACCGGCCGGATCGAGCATCGCGAGCGGCTTGGTCCGGTCGAGCGCCTTGTTGAGCTCGATGAACCCCAGACGGAAGGGCCGCGACCCGTCGCTTTCGACGGTGCTGGCGGTGGGCGTCGGCGAACGGATCGCGCTCGGAGCCGCGGAGCTTGCGGCACGGGGCGCCGTTTCGGTCTCGAGGGCAGCGGCCGGGGCGGCCGAGTC
>JAYVWD010000324.1:0-6014 GCA_043786345.1 Pseudomonadota bacterium | reverse complement strand
GCGGCGTCGGTGTCGCCCGTCGGTTCCAACTTCCAGACCACCGACAAGATCGACATCAACATCACGAACATCCCGACGACGGGCGTCAGCCTCGCGCTCGTCCAGGGCATCACCGAGCGCACCGTCGCGAGCGTGAGCACGTTCACCGGCGACGCGGCCGGCGAGACGTACGCGACGGCCACCGGGACCATGCCGCTTTATGGCGTGGACGAAAGCGGCACCTATGAGCTGCGCCTCTCCTGCGCTTCGGGGCGCGTCAGCAAGACGCAGCCCCTGGTGGTTCAAGCGGTGGACCCCTGTGCGGCGACGACCGTCGCGACGAACAAGGCCGTCTATCAGTCGACCGAGACGATGACCCTGACGCTCGGAAACGCGCCGCTCTTTTACCCGTCCATGCGCCTCGTGCTCAAGCCGACCGACGTGCGGGCGACCACGATCGAATCCAACATCAACGTGACCGGCTCGCAGATCGGGACCGGCCCGGTGACGAAGGCCATCAGCCTCGCGGAAATCCCGGTCGACAAGACTCTCACCTACGACGTGCGCCTCAAGTGCCTGAAGGAGGCCCTTCACGGCGGCGACAGCGTGTCGATCGCGGGCCTCGAGACCATCGTCCGGACCTCCTGCGGCGACAGCATGGTCGCCCTGAGCGCCTCGACGACGCCCAAAACGGGCACTCTCACGGTGAACGTCACCGGCACCGCGCCGCTCCCCGTCAGCGGGCGGGTGATGGTCTCCGGCGACTTCCAGAACCGCTCGGCGTACAAGACCTACAAGTACCTCTCGCAGGGCACGACGATCGTCGGCGGCAAGGCGCTGGCCTTCCCGCTCACGGGCTTCGAGGCCGGGTCTTATGTGGTCAAGTACTTCTGCGACGGCGGCGGCGAGCTCGGGGCCATCCTTCCGTTTTCGGTAACCAATTAGAGACGAGTGGCCGCCGCCCGCCGCAGCGCCAAACTCCTCGCGCGATTGACTTAATGCATGTACGATGCAGGGGCAATCCCAGAGGAATCACGAGCTTTGGACGCGAAGAAAGCAGCGCAGAACGGGACGACTTTGCTCGAGGCGATGGTTGCCGTCGCGCTTTTGGGGATCGCCGGCGGCATCCTCTTCAAGTCGATCTCGAGTTTCTTGCTCTCCGGGAAGGCGATCCAGAGCGCCAACGCCTATCAGAACGTCGAGAGCTTCGTGCAAGGCGTGCTCACGACCCAGCTCCGCACCTACATGACCAACCCGTCGCCGTGCGCCAAACCCTTCGGGATCAACGTCGCCGACGTCGGCTATACGATCAGCATGTGGCCCGGTGCCACCGTGCTCATGGCGCCGCCCTCGGCGCCGTTCACGGCCGCGGTCACGCGGTGCGGCGCGAGCCCCCGCCTCGCGCTCAACTCCGGGAACCCGAACGCTTACTTTTGCTTGCGCTTCACCCCGACCGGCACCACGCGCTTTGACAGCGGCTCCTTCGTCGGCGCGAAAGCCGCGTTCGCGGAGGTCTACGTGCAACCCGTCAACATCCAGACGGGCTCGGCCGTCGCCTGCACGGTGTTCGCGCAAGCCGCGGCGCTGCAGGGCGCCGGCTCGGTCACGACGCGGGTCTTTTATACGCTCGATTGGATCGTCAACGGCGGCCCCCAGGGCGACGTCCTGCATCAGCGGAACGGCTTCTTCTATCTGCCGCCCAACTAAGAGGGTCAAGGTCCGATGTGTACCAGAGCCAAAGGCGCGGAGCGCGGCGTGACGCTGATCGAGGTGGTCGTGGCGCTGGCCATCCTCGTGCTCATCGGCTTCGGGGTGTCGGTCCTGTTTCACACGACCTCCCGGGTCCAGCAGTCCGCGAACGCCCGCGACAACCTCAACAGCTCCTCGCTGCAGATCCTCGGGGATCTCAAGGCGCAGCTCCGCTTCGTCGACCGCGCCAGCCCGCCGACGGCCGCGACCTGCGGAGGCGCCAACTGCCGGATCGTCCGCCTGACGACGACGGGTCAGGACATCTTCCAATACAGCTCGGCGTGCGCGGCCGCCCCGGCGCAGCTCGCGCGCTTCAACGTCGGTGTCGCGATGACGGTGGCCCCGACGATCCCCGCTTGCGGCACCGGCCAGCGCCCCGTCGTCACCGTCCGGCGGACGCAGCCGTCGGGGGTCGTCACGACCCAGACCTATCCGGCCGCCGGCGAGGCGAGCCTTGGCGGGACCCAAGGGGTGCTCGGCGCGCAGATGCAGTTTCAATACAATGCCGGGCCGCCGGCGCGCGTCAACGTGCAGACGGCGCAATATGTCCAGGCGCTCGACGAACGGGTGACCGAGGTGCGCAACGACGTGACGATGCAGGTCGGCAACTCCTCGAACATTCAGATCATCAAATGAGCCGATCGACCCTGAGCCGACCGCCGACGAGCGGTGAGTCCGGTGCGGCGCTCCTGAACGCGATTTTGGGCATTTTCGGCTGCATGATGATCGTGGCCGGGATCAACAAATACCTGAGCAATTCGCAGGAATCCGCGACCGTCGCGCGGGAACGCTACTCGATTGGCGAGGCGGGCGTCGCGGAGGCCCCGGTCTTCACGAGCTTGATGCGGTCGCCGACGACGGCGACCCCTTCGGGGCGCAATGCCGCGGATGTTCCGTCGATCTACCCGGAGCCCTATGTCGGGGTGCCGACGGCCTTGGCGCAGCTGCGCGGCCCGGGCGGCAGCACGGCGCCGTGGACCATCACCGGCGGGACCCTGACGATTCGCGGGTTCAACCCCTTGCGCCTCGACGCGACGAGCCTCAACGCGGCGTATCAGTCGGCGACGCCGCCGTTGCTCACGGCCTCGAACCAGTTCGATACGACGGTCACGTTCCGCGCCTCGGCGCCGGCCCCCGCGACCAAGGGCTACGCCAACCTTTCGCTCGACGTCGACACCGTGACGAACTCGGTCGCCCAGGCCGGCAATGCGCTGCAGTCGAAGATGACGCTCCGCGTCGTCGTGCCGCGCCCCCCGGAGCCGGAATGCGACCTCACGGGGCCCGGCGGTGCGGTGACGCTCGGCGCGAATTACAACCTGCGATTGCGCGGGTACGGGGTCGTCACCACCGCGCAGGCGCGGACGAACTCGACGGGCGGCTATGTCACCGTGGCGCCCCCGGCGGTTTTCAACAGCCCGCGCAATTCCCTGACGGGCGGCGCGGTCCTCGGCACGGTAACCGGTACGGCCACCACGGCGACCTGGGCGCTCGCCGGTACGGCGGGGGCCGCCAGCGCGAACGCGAACACCTTTGCCGACGGGAGGGTCTGGGGCCCCGGCATGGACAACCCGGCGCGCGCGAGCGGCGTCGCCAAGACGTGCGTTCCCGCGTCGATCGCCGTCCCGGTATTGCCGGTCTGTCGGATCACGCCGGCGGCGGCGACCATCACCGCGGGCAACGCCACGATGTTCGCGCTCTATAGCAAGGGCCAGGTGACGGCGCCGTGGATGACGTCCGTGCTCGGCGCGCAATGGACGAACACCTACACCCGCACGTGGCCGACGCCCGGAACTTATACCATTACCGGGGTCGCGTTCGGGCCCTACGGCAACTCGGCGCCTTGTACCGCCACGCTCACCGTGAACCCGGCGCGGTGTTGGTTCACCGTCATCCCGGGCTGGTGGCCGCCCGACGCGGCCTGCACGGTTTCCGGCTGGCGCAACGTGGGCCAGTGCTTCCACTGCACCAGCGTCTTCGCGACGGGGGCCTACCAGTTCTACAACACGGCGTGCAGCGGCCGGAGCTGGATCTGCGGCTCGCCCGGGACGATCTGTCCGTGCAACCCGCCGCCGACGCGGTTCGGCTTCGGCTGCTTCGCCGCGGATACGATGATCACGATGGGCGACGGCAGCGACAAGACGCTGACCGAAGTGAAAGAGGGCGATTACGTCTGGAACCCGGTTCGCGGCACCTCGCAACGGGTCGCGCGCATGGTGCAGGGCCCGGAGCCCAAGGGGCTCTATGAGGTGCGGATTTCCGGCGCCAGCGTCAAGACCTCCCGCCAACACCCCTTCCAGACGCGGACCGGGATCAAGCTCGCGGAAGTCCTTTCCGCCGCCGACGAGATCCTCGCTTCGGACAACACCTTCACGCCGGTGCTGGGCGTCGAGCATCTGGCGCCCGTGGCGGGGCAGACGGTCTGGAACCTGGAGCTCGAGGCCGACACCGAGGACCCTGAGGACCACATGTTGATCGCCGACGGCGTCGTCACGGCCGATCTGATGATTCAGGAAAAGGTCACGGGCGCGCCGCGCGACGAGGAGTCGCGGCTCAAGGCGTGGCAGGAGGCGATGATCCATGGCCCGAAAGCCGACTAGAGACCCGAAGAAGAGCCCGCTCGCCTTGCCGCTGGCCTGCCTCGTCGCGGCGGTGGTCGTCGCGGTTTTTTTCGCCTGGCGCTCGGGGCGAAAGCACCGCGGCGTCCCCGCGGCCAAGGTCGAGTCGGCGCAGGTGGCGGCGCCCGCCGCGCCGAAGCCGGCGGCGAAAGCGGCGGCGGCACCGGACGCCGCGGCCGCGGCGGCGGCGCCGAAAGTGCTCGAGTCCGAGCAGCGCGCCGAGATCCGCTCGCTCCCGCTCCCGCCGGCCGGCGACGGCTTCGAGCTGGTGGTCGACGTGCGCGCCATGAGCCAGTGCGGGACCGGCGACCTCGACTTCATGGCGATCGAGACCTTGGGTCGGGCCGACACGCCCTTTTTGATATCGATCGAGCCGCTGGCGCCGGCCGCGGATTGGCCGGAGGAGCTGCTGACGCGGCCGTTCAAGGTCGCCGAGATCCAGGCGGGCCAAAAGCTGCGCTTTCTGGTCCCGAGAGCGCTCGCGCAAATTCCGATGGGCCTCTTTGTCTGCCGCGATAAACGCCGCGACGGCCATTGTCGGGGCAAGGCCGTCGAGACGCCGGCGCAGATCTATGCGTCCCATGTCAAGGCGATGCAGGCGGAGCGGCTCGAAAACATCGACTTGCCGGACCGGATCTACGCGTTCGAATTCATCCAGGTCAACGAGGGGGTCCTCAAGACGGCGCCGGATCGCGGCCTGTCCGACGCCGACTACCGGCGTATGGGGCAGTTCATGAGCGCCAGCGCCGGGCGGGGCGTCGACGCGCGCGCCGCGCAGAACGAGTTTCGTCGCCTGAATTCGACCCTCGGGTCGTTGCCGATGAAGCTCGCGACGAAGAGCATCGAGGTCTCGCTGCCGAAGCGCGACGACGCCAGCTGCCTCGGCGGCACCCCGGTCGCGTCGCCGTCGGGAGCGCCGCCGACCGATGTCGCCGCGACGTCCGAGCGCGCCGACGGCCGGCCGGGGCGCCCGCCCTTTTCCAAATGGGTGCAGCCGCCGCCGCCGCGGGGCCCGAACGGCGAACTTCTGCCGCTGCCCGGCCCGCCGGATTCGGGTCCGGTCGTGCCGACCCTCCAGGGATCGTCGCAAAAGCCATGAGTTACGCCCCCAGAGCCGCGCGCGCCGCCGCCCTGCCGATCGCCGCGGCGTTCCTCACGGGCGCGGCCGGACTCGCCCTTCAGTTCGTCTGGATGCGGCGCCTCGCGCTCGTCGTGGGCGCAAGCGGCGTGGCCATGGCCATCGTCGTCGCGGCGTTCATGGCCGGAATGGCGCTCGGGAGCGCCGTCTTCGGACGCCATGTTCGCGAGCGGACGGCGGCGTGGCTCGCCGCCGGGATCGCCGTGTCGGCGCTGATTCTGCCCTTGACGCTCGGCGGCGGCTGGGCCGCCGGGCTCGCCTTTCTCGTGCCGACGACCTTGATGGGCGGCATGCTTCCGGCGCTGGCGCGGCGCTCGAGCCGGGTGTCGTTGCTATATGCGGCGAGCACGTTCGGCGGGGCCTTCGGCATCGCCGGCGCGGCGGTCGCGCTGGTTCCGGCCCTGGGCCTGCGCGGAACCGAGCTGGTCGCCGCGGCCCTTTGCGGTCTCGCCGCGCTGGCGACGGCGGCGCGCGGCGCCGCGGAGCAGGACGTGCCCGCGGAGGTCTGCGGAGCGGCCCCCGTCGTCGGCGGG
>JAYVWD010000323.1:0-3589 GCA_043786345.1 Pseudomonadota bacterium | reverse complement strand
CGCAGCGCCACACGCAGCCTTCGGCGTTGGCCGAGCGGCGGCGGCGGTACCTGGCGCGCTTTCCGGTCGTGCGGGCTAATTTTTCTTAGCGCGCCGCCGCCACCCGCCGCTGATCGCCCCGCCCAGCAGCATTCGGACCAACGGATACCCATAATCCAAAGCATGCGACGCCAGCGGCCGGCCCGAAGGTAGTACGAGGTCATGGTCGTCGGCAGGAAGAGCCACAGCTTCCCGGGCGCCTACGGGTAGACCGCCTCGAGCTCAATTTTCTTCGTTTTTACCGCCGTCGCCATCGTGTTCACTCGTCAGGAAGTCGCCGAGCGTCTCGAGCCGGGCCGCCCAGAATTTGTCGTAGTGTTTGATCCAGTCGTAGACCTCGAACAGCGGCGCCGGCTGCAGCTCGTAGATACGCTGGCGGCCTTCGCGGTGCTCGCGGACGAGGCCGACGTCCCGCAGCACCTTGAGGTGCTGGGACACGGCGGGGAGCGAGGCGTTCTTGAAAGGGGCGGCCAGCGCGCTCGCCGGCTTGGCGCCGTCGCGCAGGAGCACCAGCACCGCGCGCCGTGCCGGGTGCGAGATGGCCGCAAAAACGTCGTCCTGCCGTAGGGCGCGTGTCATCCCGACCTCCATGTGCCTCAACCCGGTCAATATACATAAGGATTTACTTAATAGTAAAGGTATAATTAAGCAAATGCTTATTTATAAGTCAACAGTCTGCATTCAAAGCATTTTTTTGAAAACTGGGGATTCTGAAAGCGAGCGGGACGTGAATAGGCAAGTCTTGCCGGCTGGCGACTGGAACATGTGCGGATCATAATTACGAAGGGGTCTGAACGGGGGCTCGAGGGGGAAGTTTTCTGGAGAAGTAGTCTCCACTTTTTTGAAAAGTGGAGCGGGTGAACGGATTCGAACCGTCGACCTTCGCGATGGCAACGCGACGCTCTAGCCAACTGAGCTACACCCGCAGAAGTGTCTTTGTTCAAGATCACCGTTTGGCAGGGTCATGATTTAAGAAGAAACTCGAATTCTGTCAAGGGCTTTAGATGAGGAATTTTTTCGCGCAACTGGCCCGATTTCCGCTCGAGGCGCTGGACGCCTTGCGGGGCAGGCTTCCCAACGCCAACCCGGCACACGGCGGCGAGGACGACTCCGAGGCGCCGCTGCTCGCCTCGGCGCGCCTCGACGACGAGCGCCGCGCCGCGGCGCAGCGCGCCGCCCTGATCAAGGCCCGGCCGCGGACCCTGGAGCAGCGCTACGAGCTCCTCGAGCACGACGAGCTGGCCGACGCCCTCTTCGAGCGCCTGCGCCGCCACGTCTACCAGGAGCTGGACGCCCGCGCCCGGGCCAATCCGCGCGCCAAGGCCGTCTGGCGCGAGGCCGGCCGCATCGCCCCCAAACGCCACTATTTCTACCTGAAATCGCCCGGCGAGACCGGCGTCCTGTTCGAGCGCAGCGGCGCCGGCTGGGTGATCGCCCCGTGCGAAA
The DNA here is from genome assembly GCA_043786345.1 of Pseudomonadota bacterium. Taxonomy (GTDB): domain Bacteria; phylum Bdellovibrionota_B; class Oligoflexia; order Oligoflexales; family CAIYRB01; genus JANOTL01. Next base: position 2,104 of record JAYVWD010000323.1, on the reverse strand, counting down.
AGATCGCGGCCCGCGACCTCTTCCTCCGGCAGGGCGGCACGAAAGATCACGCGCTCCTCTACTTCGCCCGCGACTCGGACGCCGTGCCCCGGGTCAAATCCCCGCTCTTCGGCGACGGCCTGTCGCCCTTCTCCGTCTATGAGCAGAAGCTCCTCGCCAAGCTCGGCATATAAACTATTTTCTGTTTATCAGGAGCCCCCGATGCGCCTCCGGCCGCGCGCCTTGCCGCCGCTCGCAGTCCTCGCCCTGGCCGCCGCGCTGGCGCCGACCCGCGCCGCGGCCGGCATCTACGCGTCCCCCTCCGTCCGCTGGTCCTCGTTCGCGCTCCGCCCGGTCGAAGGCGAGCCGACCCCCAACTACTATGGATTTGGCGCCAGCGTCGCCCTCGGCTACTCCGTGGCGCAGATCCTCGACGTGGGCGCCTTCTACACGCAGGTCCCCGGCCGCCTCGAGAGCGCCGCCCTCATGGGCCACGACGCCAGCCTCGCCGACTACGGCGCCGACGTCGCGCTGCGGCTCGGCGACTCGGTCGTCCTCGATTTCCGGGGGGGGCGGGCCCACTATGTGCTTCGGAGGCAAAAACGTCCCGAGGAGCTGCCCGGTAAATGGACGGGTCCCGCCGGCGCCGTCGCCATCGGCGCCGTTTCCCGGATGGGAAAGCAAAGTTTTTTTCAAACTTCCCTCGAGGTGTTGCATACTGTCCTCGAGAACGACGACGGCGGCTCCGCGCCGATGGGCAAACGCCGCCTCGACGCGTTCGCCCTCAGCTTTGCCTACGTTTACAGCGCGCACCAGACGTTTCGCTTCGAGGACACGATCTTTCGGGATTTCCTCGACGGTATGACCTTCTTCTGATCCCGTAATGGAGCTTAGGCACCCGGCATGGACTTCAATATCGTCGAAAAGCTGCTCGGAATCATGACCCTCGGCACCGCCTGGGTCCTCTGGCTTCTCATCATCCTGAGCGTCGTCTCGGTGACGATCATGCTCGAGCGCTTCGTCTTCTTCGGTCGGATGCGCCTGGAGTTCCCGCGCTTCATCGACGAACTCATGAAGAAGCTCATCGTCGACGACGACGACGGCATCAAGAAGCTCTGTAGCCAGTCGCCGGCGCTCGCGGCCCAGATCGTGCTTAAAGGCTACGAGTACAAGTCGAAGGGCACCCAGGCGATGCGCGAGTCGATGGAAGGCCTGCTCGTCGGCGAGCGCCAGGTGATGGACCGCGGCCTGGTCGTCCTCGGCACCCTCGGCAACAATGCCCCGTTCATCGGCCTCTTCGGCACCGTCGTCGGCATCATGATGGCCTTCCGCGACATGGCGGCCAACCCCGCCGGCGGCGCCTCGGTCGTCATGGCCTCCATCTCCGAGGCCCTCGTATCAACCGCCGTCGGCCTCATGGTCGCGATCCCGGCCGTCATCGCCTTCAACGCCTTCAACCGCGTCGTGAAACGGCACCTCCAAAACGCCGAGTCGGTCATGAAGATCGTCCTCTCGCACCAATCCGAAACGCGGTAACCCCATGGCCGGCGGCTCCTTCGACGACGACGACTCGATCACCGGCATCAACGTGACGCCGCTCGTCGACGTCATGCTCGTCCTCCTCGTGATCTTCATGGTGACAGCGACCTATATCGTCAACCAGTCCATCAACGTCCACCTCCCCAAGGCCGATACGGCCGAGACCCCGGAGAAGACGCGGAACATGGCCTTCACCCTCGACAAGTCCTCGGCCCTCTTCCTCAACGGCGAGCCGCTCAGCTGGGACCAGCTCCCCAACAAAGTCGCGGAAGAAAAGGCGAAGGCCGGCAATCAGGCCCTGAACGCCCTGATCGCCGCCGACAAGGAAACGCCCCACGGCTCCGTCGTAAAACTGATTGATACCGTTAGAAAACACGGTATAACCGACTTTGCCATCAACGTTGAGGCGGGCGCCTCCGGTCCGTAATCCGGGACCTGAAGCTGATCCGCAATCGGGGCCCCCATTTATCTGGGACCCACCCAGGGGGTTTTCTCAAGGTGCCTGCATCCGACGAGAAACCGCTGACGCTCGCTGACGCCCGGGCGTTCTTAGAAGCGAACACCTTCAAGCTGCGCCCGGCGGACT
>JAYVWD010000322.1:0-5357 GCA_043786345.1 Pseudomonadota bacterium | reverse complement strand
CCGCCCGCTTTGGCGCCGGCTTTCGCGGCCCGCTTTTGCTTGCCGGCAGCCATCGCCGGGGCCGAGAAGCCCAAGGCAAGCGCCAGTAAAAGCGTTTTGGTGAAGATCCTCATAAAGCCCCCTTTGCAGACGCACTTCAAGGCCTTCTATCGGCACACCGGGGTAAAAACTTGAGTCAAAACACCGAAAGCACCCGATTCCCTTATAATATTATTGTCCCTCGCCTCGACCCCGCGCCTTCGGCCGCCCCGCCGCGAAACGTCACCATAGGAGCCCCCCGCCATGCTGCGCCTGCTCGCGCTCGCCGCGCTGCTCAAGACGTTGACCTCGCCCTTCGTCCGCGCGAGCGACCCGCTCGACCACCTGAAGCTCGACCCGAAAGGGCGCTTCGGCGCGTTCATCGGCGGCAAGGGGCTCGGCCTGTCGATCGTCGACCTGCGCTCGAAGGTCGTCTCGAAGGTGACGGAGGGCCAAGTCGGCGCCTCCTTCTTCTGGTCGCCGGACGGCTTCCGCCTCTTCTTCCGGGAGCTCGCGCTCGCGAAGGACGGCACGACCGTCAGCACGATCAAGGCCTATGATGCCTACCTGAGCCGCACCGTGAAGGTGGACGAGGTCCCCGGACCGACGGGCATCCTGACCTTCGACCCGCGCGACCTGCGCATGCAGCTCATGACCACCAACGGCATCCGCACGAAGCGCATCTACTTCCCCGACGAGCGCCTGGCGCGCTGGCAGGTGGCGCAGCGCAACGAGAGCGGCAAGTGGCTCGCGACGCAGAAGGGCCTGCTCTGGGTGACGCAGGGCGGCTACGCGATCCGGAAGCTCGAGGACGACGGCACCGGCCTCGAGTCGTTCGACATCTCGCCCGACGGCAACACCGTCGCCTGGGCGACCAAGGGCGGGCAGATCTTCGTCAGCAAAAAAGGCAAGAAGCCGAGCTTCATCGGCTACGGGCGCGACCCGCGCTGGCACCCGACGAAGCCCCGTCTGCTGTTCGCCGGCGCCCGCATGGTCGGGAACAAGGCCGCCAGCTACGACCTCAAGGTCGCGGACCTGGACGGTGCCGCGCGCTTCCTGACCGCGACGCAGTATAGCGACGAGCGCTGGCCGCAGTGGCACCCGGACGGCAACCAGATCCTCTACACCATCGCCAAGACGACCGACCTCTTCTTACTGGACTTCCACCAGGAATGAGCGCGCTCCTCGCCATCGCCGCCGCGGCGGCGCTCTACGGCAAAAACGCGCCCGAGACGACGCGGGCCCGCATCGTCGCGCCGTTTTTCGCGCCGCGTCCCGGCCAGCCCTTCGCGCTCGAGGAACGCGACCTGAAAAACGCGCGGAAGACGCCGGCCCTCAAGATGCGCGGCTACATCGACGTCACGCCGCCGAAGGGCACCTGCTTCACGATCGAGCTCAGCGACGAGGATCCGGACGAGGTCGTCTGCAAGCCGACGAAGGTCTTCTTCACCGTGTCGCAGCTCGACCGGACCGGCCACCTCTCCTGGCGGGTCTCGACGGGCGACGGGGACGCCGGCACCGATCTCGTCTGGCCCTCGCCTTACCGCTTGGCCTTCGTGACGCCCTGGGACGCCCGCGACGACGACCCGCAGGTCTACCGGTTCATCGAGGCCTGCGAGCCGAGCGCCGCGCCGGAGGGCGGGCGAAAGATCACCCTGCGCCTGCTCGGCGGCGAGGACTGGACGATCCGCTTCCCGGACCACGACAAGATGCTCCCGCAGCCGGACGACGCCCCGAACCTGTTCATCTACGCCTCGGCCGCGAAAGTCAGCGTCACGCAGGCCGCGGAAAACCACGCCCACGAAAAGGCGCGCGAGACGCACGAAGGCGGCGAGTCCGAGGCCCCGAAGCCCCCGCCGCCCAAGGCCACCGGGAGCGACGTCGAGCCCTCGTCGCCCAAGGACCCGAACAATATGATGGCCGACCGCAAGTGGTGGGCGATCCCTCTGCGCGGCGCCTACGAAATGCCGGCGTCCGCCTTCCAGCCGAACGGCAGCGTCACGCCCGGGATGCGGGGCCGGTGCCGCTACAACTTCGACGGCGGCGCGCAGGACCCGGGCGTCGGGCGGCTCGAGTGCCACGAGGTGGACGGGTTCAAGTCGGTCCTGATCCCGCTCACCTGCATCAAGGACCTCGGGCCGCGGAAGTGACGGAGAGGCGGCCGGCGCCGCTCCGCTAGGCGGCCGTAATTACTTGACTTTCTCCTTTTTTCCTCATAACTGTCCAAGTCCCCGCCGAACCGTGAGACGTCGACTGCCGCCAATGAAAAGGCCCGTCATGTCTCCCATTAAACATTTTTTTGTTTATGTCGCCCTGGCGACCGCCCCGGCCGCCGCGGCGCAGGGCATCGCCGACGCCCCCGTCCAGTCCACCCGCGCCGAGTCGATGGGCGGCGCGATCCCGACGATCGCGGACGACCGCGACGCCCTCTTCGAGAACCCGGCCGGCATCGGCGGCGTCCATTGGGGCAAGCAGAAGGCGCCCCTGGTCCGAAAGCTCTATTTCCCGTATGGAAGCCTGAGCGCCAACCAGGCCTCGACCGCGCTCCTCAAGGACCTCCGCGGAAAAGGCGGCATCGACGACAGCACCGTCGGCAAGGCCATCGTCGACGCCAACGCCGGCGATCGCCAGTATGCCCGCGCCAACACCGGCCTCGGGCTCGTCTTCGGGCGGGTGATCGCCTTGCCGTACTACGACGCGCAGGTCGCCGCGACCGCCAAAGGCGCCGGCACGAACCTGATCGACTACCGCCAGGTCTCGACGAGCGGCATCGCCTATGGCGTAAGCGCGTCCGACGCGGCCGAGACCATCGCCCTCGGCTACTCGGGCTTCGTGAGCTCGCGCTCGGAGCTCAAGGGCGCCTTCCTCTATGATGACATGATCAACAAAACGGCCCGGACGCAGCTCATGAAGGACAACACCACGTCCTCGCGGGCCATCGGCCACAACGTCGGCGTGACCTGGCGCATGGGCAAGGCCGCCAGCCCGAGCCTGGGCCTGGTCCTCAAGAACGCCGGCGGCACCAAGTACCGCGTCACCAAAGGCACCGCCGAAACGCAGACGGTGAAGCAGGACCTGACCGCCGCGTTCTCGATCTCGCCGCAGTTCCGAAAGACCGGCGAACTCAACTTGAGCCTCGCGGCCGACCGGCTGATGGACTCCGACGTCTCCTTTGTCAAGAAGTATCACGTCGGCACCGAGCTCCTGCTCGGCGGCATCGGCAGCTACGCGACCCTTGGCCTGCGCGGCGGCTTGAACTCGGCCGGCCCGAGCGGCGGGATCTCGCTCAACATCGGCCTGATCGGCCTCGACGCCGGCGTGAACGCGATCGACATCGGCCTGGGCAACGACCGGGCGACCGAGCACCGCGTCGTCGGGACCGTCTACGTCAACGTCGCCGATTTCTAAGTTCCCGCTGCGCGCGTAAGATGCTAAAAGCAGAAGGATGTTGCGCATCGTCAAGCTCTCTTTCGGCTTCCGTCACCGGCCGCTGTTCCAGGACGTCAGCCTGACGGTCGGCCGCGGTGAGCTCGTGCACCTCGCGGGGCCGAACGGCGCGGGAAAGTCGACGTTCATGAGCGTCGTCGCCGGGCTGCTGACCGCCGACCACGGCGCCGTCGAGTTCTTCCCCGACGGCGAGGCGGCGCCCGCTGCCGACGACCGGCGCGCCTATAGCGAGTATCTGCCGGCGGAGGCGAACGGGCTGCACGTCAAGATGGACGCGGTGCGCAACCTCCGCTTCTGGACGACCTTGCGCGGAACGCCGGCGTCCGACGCCGCCATCGAGGGCGCGCTCGCCCACTGGAACTTGGACCACCCGCTGCTCCGCCACGACTTCGCCGTCGAGAAGTTCTCGACCGGGATGAAGCGCCGCCTGGCGCTCGCGCGCCTGAGCCTGTCGCCGGCGCCGCTCTGGTTGCTCGACGAGCCGGTGTACGGCCTCGACGCGCAGGCCATGGCCGTGTTCTCGGCGCTCCTGCGCGCGCACTTAGACGGCAACGGCATGGCCCTCGTCATCAGCCACGACCTGAAGCCGCTCGACGGCCTGATCGCGCGCACCGTCGACTTGGGCGGGGGGCCAAAAAAATGAAGCGCTCCTCGGCCCTGGCCCAGTACCGCACGATCGTCGCCCAGGGCCTGCGTGCCGAGTTCGCCGACAAAGAGCGCCTCATCTCGCCGGCGCTCTTCAGCGTGACGATGCTCCTCCTCTTCGCCTTCGCGCTCGGCGAGGTGGACGCCTCGCTCAAGGCGCGGGTCTACCTCGCGGAGACCTTTCTGACGGCCTTTTTCGCCCTGCAGCTCTCGTTCTCGCGCCTCTTCGAGCCCGACCGCCAGGACCGGGTCTTCGACCTGATGCGGAGCTACCCGGTCTCGCACACGGCCTGGTTCCTCGCCAAATATACGCTCGTCGTCCTGCTCGGGCTCGCCGTCCTGCTGCCGACGATGCTGTTCGGCGCCTTCATCCACCACACCGACAAGGCGCCGGTCTTCTCCTGGACCGTCTGCGGCATCGCCGTGCTCGCGCTCGCCGGGCTCGCCGCGATCGGCGTGCTGCTGTCGGCGATGACGCTCAAGGCGAACTCGCGCCAGATGCTCTACCCGCTCCTCTATTTCCCGCTGACCACGCCGGTGCTGCTCGCCGCCGTGCAGGCCTCGCTGCTCCACATGGAGCCGGGCAGTTCCCCGGACGCCCTCAAGGCCTGGCTCGGGCTGCTCAGCGGATTCGATGTGATATATTTCACGCTGGGCGTCCTCCTTTTCACGGAGCTGGTGGATGACAACTGAGAATACGGGCGACGGCCGGGCCTTCGCCCTCGGCGCCATAGGCCTCTTCCTCGTCGCCTGCGTGTGGGCCGCCGCGTTCCTGTACGCGCCGATCGACGCCAACCAGGGCGAGGTCTACCGCATCATGTTCCTGCACGTGCCGAGCGCCTTCACGGCCTTCGCGTCGGCGCTGGTGCTGTTCGTCTACTCGATCCTGGGCCTGCGCAAACGGCGGGAGGCCACGCTCCTCTGGTCGCGCGCGGTCGCCGAGGTCGGGCTCCTGTTCACGGTCCTGACGCTCGCGACCGGCTCGATCTGGGGCAAGCCGACCTGGGGCACCTGGTGGACCTGGGACGCGCGGCTCACGACCACCTTCATGTTGAGCCTTTTGTACGCCGGCTGGCTTCTCCTTTATTCCTCGATGGCTCCGGGGCCGGGCCGCGTCCGCGCCTGCGCCGTATTAGGAATTCTCATCTTCGCTGACGTCCCCATCATCTATCAGAGCGTCAACTGGTGGCGGACATTGCACCAGCCGCAGAGTATCATCAGAAAGGGTGGCTCGACGATGGACCCCG
>JAYVWD010000321.1:0-2839 GCA_043786345.1 Pseudomonadota bacterium | reverse complement strand
ATTGCACGAAGACCGTGCGCTGACCCGTGTCGGCGGTCTCGAACTCATACTGGGGGACGAGCGAGAGCCATTGGCCGGGATTGGCGTTCGTTCCCGAGGCCTCGGCGACGCGGAAGGCGAGCGCGGCGGCCGGGGGCGACAGGCGTACCGTGAGGTGCTTCGTCTTCGCGACCTGATCGCCGCCGTTCACGGTGAAGCCGATGGCTAGGTCCTGAAAGGGCGCGATGTTGATGATCGCCTGGTAGGTCGGGCTCACGATCTGGTCGATCGTGCGGAACTGCACGTAGAGGAACTTGATGCCGGCCGACGAGAACTGGAAGAAGGTCGTCGGCTGCACCGCGAGCCAAAGATTCTGGGTGTTGCGCGACCCGCCGCCGCTGCTGATCGGGATCCCTTGTGGCGAGAAGCTCTGGCCTTGGCCGCCCCCGTCGATCTCATAGATGCGCATCTCCGCCGCGTTCGGCGGGATCAGGAGGTCGAGGCGCACGAGGTGCGCGGCCGTCTGCGGCGCGCCGCCGTTGATCTTGACGACGGGATCGGTCGGAGCGGGGAAGAGGCTCATGATCGCCGAGGACTGGTACACCGGGCTCTCGAGCCCGAGCGCGTCCTGGAACTGCAGGTAGACGGTGCGCAGCTCCGACAGCCCCACCAGCTCGTTGCTGATCGGGTTGCGCACGAGGTCGAACGTGTAGAACATCGATTTTTGCGGCTCGAGCCAGGCTTTGCTGCGGAGCGCGTCCGTCGTCTCGGCGAGGCGCATGCGGAACGCCGCAGGCGGGACGTCGACCTTGAGCAGGACGGTGCGGGTGGTGACCTTGCCGGTGCCGTCCTCGATGGTGAAGCCGGTCGTCTCGCCGAACTGGTCGAGGACGACGTTGAGCTTGTAGATGGCGCTCTTGTTGAGCGCTTCGTCGGCGAACTGGTAGAAAAGGATATTGCCGCCGTCGCGGGGGAAGTCGAACTCGGCCTGCTCGCCCATGTCCTTCCACGGGAGCGTTTCGATGACGGCGGGGTCGTTGAACCAGCGCAGGAAGCGCGCCGTGCGCGAGGCCTGCACCTCGAAGCGGCGCAGGAAGGGGTGGCCGGCGTTGATGAGCGTGCTGAGCGCGGGCGTCGTCGACGGCAGGAACTGGCCGGTGACGCCGGTCTCGGGGAAGAGGACGATCGGCTGCTCGAGCGTTTTTTGCTGCCCCGCGAGCAGGTCCGTGTCGCGCTGCGCGGAGGCGAACTTCGGCGCCGTCGCGCTCAGGGCCAGCTTGCCGGCCGGCAGGCGGTGGAGGGTGAAGGTGCCGTCGGCATTCGCCACCGCCTTGGCGCGGCCCATGCTGACCGTCGCGCCGGGCGCGGCCGTGGTCATTTCGCCGCCGAGGATCACGACCTTGCCGGTGAGCGACGCGGCATTCTGCATGGTGACCGTCGACAGGGTGCGCTGGCCGCGCTCGGAGACTTCGACGAAGTCCGAGGCGCCGACGACGCTCGGATCGTCCAAGCGCTCGAAATAAAGGTAGAAGGCGTTGCGGGAGTTCCGCTCGGTGCCGCTTATACGCACCATGTGGTCCGCGTCCAGGACGACGGAATACCGCCCCATACCGTCCGTCGCGCCGACCGGCTCCTGCTCCTGCTCGACGTAGACGTTGACGTTCGCCGCGGGGCTCCCGGCCAGGTCGACGACGGCGCCCTTGAGCTCGAGGTAGCTCGGCGCCGCCTTCACTTTCGCGGTGGGCTCGGACGAAAGGCACCCCGAGAGGGGGACGCCGAGCGCAAGGCTCAGGGCGAAGGGCAGGGTCAGGAGCGATCGGTTCATATCAATAGCCTCGTCAGCGGCAGTGCCAAGCCGGGAATGGTCTACGGGCCACAGGTTGCAAGCTTCGAGCGACAAGTATTTCCTTGACAAAACAATCGGTTAGATCTGAACCCACGGGGGTTTCCGTGCCTAGGCCACCCACAACTGCTAGAATTTTTGACACATGCGGGAGGTCTCCGTGCTGGCTCCAATCCGACTCGTGCTGGTCCTGGCCGCGGCGTCCCTCGCGGGGTGCGGCTTCTTCAAAAACGCCAATAGCTGCGCCGTCGGACCGGGCCTCGGGACGGTTCCCCTGCGCGGCGACCAGCTTGCCGACAAGACCCTCGCCCTGACCTTCGATGGCGGCCCGGGCGAGGCGGCGGCCGGAATCGGCGACTACCTTTACGCGAACGGCGTCGCCGCCGCCTTTTTCGTCCAGGGGCAGGCGGCCGTTTCCCAGGAGCCGACGCTCCGCGGCCTCAAGGCCCACGGCCATCTGGTCGCCAACCGCGGCTACGGCAAGGGCGGCCCCGCCGCGGCGAAGGACCCGGTCACCGACGTGCGGAAGACCGATGAGCTCATCGCGCCCTACGTCTCGGGCGACATCTTCCTCCTGCGCACCGAAGGCGAAGCGCTCGGCGTCGCCCTCGCCGCCCGGCTCAACGCCGCCGGCCTGACGCGGTACGTCGGACCGATCGGCTGGGACTTCGGCACGAGCAACGCCGATTTCGTCGACGACGCGACCTGCTGGGCGAAGAACAGGAACGCGGACGACTGCGCCCAGGGATACCTGACGTCCATCCGCCTCAAAAAGCGCGGCATCGTGCGCCTGCACGCCGAAGACCCGCGCTCCGACCAGCTGCTGCGCGTCCTTTACCCGAAGCTCAAGGACGAGGGCTTCGCGTTCGTCCGGCTGGACGAGGTCGCCGGCGTGCGGATCGCGCTCGAGCGGAGCGGGGCGACGCCCGGGAAGGTCGGCGGTCCCGGTGGCTGCGATGAGTATTGAAGCCATCCCCCTGCGGCTTTCGCCCGGGGACGACTTGAAGCAGGCCATCG
>JAYVWD010000320.1:0-3917 GCA_043786345.1 Pseudomonadota bacterium | reverse complement strand
TCTTCCTGGCGGTGCGGGAGATCCACCGGCATCCGGACCATTGGGAGCATCCGGACGAGTTCCGGCCCGCACGGTTCGACGCGCTCGCGCCGGTTCCGGGGCGCTTCATCCCGTATGGCGCCGGCCCGAAAAACTGCATCGGGCAAAAGCTGGCGTCCCTCGAGGCGGCGGCGTTGCTCGCGCCCGTCCTCGACCGCTTCACCTTGAGCGCGGCGGGGCCGCTGCGCATGTCGCCGCACGCCACCCTCTTTCCCAGCGGGCCCGTGCCGCTGGATCTGGAGGCCCGCGCATGAGCCTGGACCTCGTCCGCGAGATCATCGCCTGCCACCCGCACCGGAGCCTCCGGCTGTTCTCGGAGTTTCTGCCGCGCGGGTACCGCCTCACGGCGCTCCGCGACGTCGCGGGCACGCCGGGCGAGCAGCTTCTGCGCGCCAAAGTCCTGCTCGGGGCGCTGATCACATTTCAGGACGATCTAGCCGATCATCCCGGCCACTTCGACCCGGAAGCGCTCGATTTCATTTACGGATTGACCCCGACGCCGCCGCGCGGCGGCGCCTCGCGCGAGCGCGTCCGGGTGGCCGGCGCGATCGCCGCCGCGTTTTGGGCGGCGCTCGCGGCGCTCCCACACTACGAGCGCTATGCGCGGCTCCTGCGCTTCGACTTCGACCAGTTCTGCAGCGCCAACCGCTATGGCGTCCTGCTGCGTCTGCACGACGGCCTCGGCAACGTCGCGGAGTCCCGGCATTTCGGCCCGTTCAACATGGGGATGGTCGCGGCGGGCACGATCGACCTGATGGCCCTGGGGCCGCTCGCGCCGGCGGACCTTTCGGCCGTCCGCGAGGCGGTGTTCCTCGGGCAGCGCGCGGCGCGGATCAGCAACGTCGTGACGACGCTCGGGCGCGAGCGGGCGGAAGGCGACCTGACCAACGAGGCGCTGATCGCGGCCGCCCGCGGCGACGGCGGCGCTTACCTCGACGACCTGGGCCGTGAACGGGCGGCGCTCGTGGCGGCGATCCAACGCCTCGCCGACCGCTGTGCGGCGGTCGATCTGCGGCGCTATGGGCGGGCGATCGAGGCGCTGCACGGCCTGCACCTCGAGTTCGAGGGGGCGATATGACGCCGGGATCGGTGACCGTCCTCGGGCTCGATTTCGCGGGGAGCCTCGCGGCGTATCGGCTGGCGGAGGCCGGCTGGCGCGTGACGATCATCGACCCCCACGCGCGGACGCGGCAAACCCGGCCGGGCGCCGATGAGGCCGGGCCGCGCGCCACGCCGGGCATCGCGCAATCAGGGCACCTGCACGTGCTGCTCGGGCGGGGACTCCGGATTTTGCAGGGCGTCTATCCGGACCTCGCGGGCTTCCTCGACGACTCCCGCTGCCCGACGCTCGACTGGGCCGCCGACACCGTGTGGCGGACGCCCTTCGGGCTCGCGCCGTCCTATGACAGCGGCATCCGCACCCGCTCCCTCAGGCGGACGCACCTGGATTCGTTCATGCTGGGGAAAGTCGTCGGGCATCCCCTCTACTTCGCCATACCGCGCCATTGTCGTGAGCGGAACTCCAGTCAGTCGAGCCGCGGCACCGTCAGCGCGCCGAACGCGAACGGATCCTCTCCCCGATCCTCGCGGCTCAGGACGAGCCCGAAGTGGCGGACCGGCGTGTCGGTCGAGGCTCCGTCCGGATTCGTGACGGAATCGACGTCGTGCCACCGGACCGCGAACAGCGCGCGCGGGATGTAGGTCCAGGCGCCGACGGTCCAGGGGTCCATGAAGTAGACGTTGTCGTCGTCGAAGCCGGTGGCGACGACGTAGTGGCCGTTCTCGTCCTTGCCCCAGGTCTTGGGGTCGAGCGGCTTGCCGTCCGCGAACGCCTGGATCAGGACGATGACCGGCCGGCCGCCGCGCAGCGCCTCGAGCAGCTGGCGCAGGGTGAAGCCGTCGCGTGGCACCTTCGTGCCCTGCTCTTCCGGCGCCAGGTCGGCGTCGGCGTAGAAGTCGTGGCCGATGCCGGGCCGCAGGTCGATCTGATACTGCTTCGCGAGGGTTTTTTTGGACGCCTTCACCCGGCGGTGGGCCTTTGCGGCCTGGAGCGCGGAGCTCGGCAGGCCCGTGACGCACTTGGCGTAGTCGGCCGGGGCGAAGTCCTCCTCGCAGGCCGAGGTGTCGAAGAGCTTGGCGCGCTTCGCTGGCGTCAGCTGGTTGAGGGTCGTGAGGAAGGCGAGGATGTCTTTGTAGGACGTGCCGTTGTTGCGGTCCGACTTGAGGAGGCGCTGCAGCTGCCCTTCGCGGACCTGGTCGCCGTAGTACGCGAGGACCGACATCAGCGAGGCGACGCCGCAGGTGTAGTTGCGCTGTTGCGCGACGAGCGGGGTCGGCAGGAACACGCGGTTGTCGGTGTTGGACCGCGTCACGAGCTCGATCAGCGCGGGCGCTTCGCCGTTCGCGAGCTCGCCGGCCTCGGCGGTATCCGACTTCAGGGCGCCGGTCGGCAGGCCCGATTTGCAGCCCGCGGCGAGCGCGAGAAGGGACAAGATTCCAAGGACGCGCGGGCGCAAGGTCATGGTGAGCCCTATGGAAAAAGCGGTGCAGGGAATTTGAGTGGGGAGGCCTCCTCCATTTTACCGCGGGCCGGCGCAAAGCCGCGCATGCGCCCCACGGATCTCATAAATACTATCAATTACGACGAGTTATGTTGATCGATGCCGTGGCTTTTCGCGGCCGTCTAGGACCCCTCGTTCTCGCGAATGAGGCGCCGCACCTCCGCCGGCGTCTCGGGGTCGCTTCGGTTTACTTTTGTTCGTCGCGGCGAATTCCCGGACCAAAAAGTCGCCGCGCCCCCGCGACGACGGCGCACCGTCGAATTAGCGCACCTTGGAATCGCGCCGAAAAGTCGGCGCGCCAAGGCGAAACCGCGGGCGTCGCGGGCGCCGGAGCGTTCCGGGAGTCTGGCATCTGACTTGCACAGCTGTGGCCTGGACTATTCACATATCGGCCGAAAAAATCGCAAGCGTGGCGGGCGCCCGTTCTGGGGCCCGCGCCGACCTTTTTTTCCGCGGCCGATCGATTCGCAACAGGGGGCAGGGATGGGTCGGCTCGGGGAAGCGTTTGGTGCATTGGCCTTGGGGCTCGCCGCGACGTCGGCGGCGTACGGGGCGACGGTCGTCCGGTTTCCGATCGATATCGTGACGCCGAGTTTGGACGCCGCGGCGATCGCCGCGCGCGCCTTGGTCTTCCAGAACGGTCAGCCGACGGGTGAGCACCCGTTCTCGCGCCTGACGTCCAATACCGTCGCCGGTAAGGTCCGGACGCACGGCAGCCTCGAGCTCGAGGTCGCGGCGCCGGCCCTGGCGAAAGGCCTCGTGATCGGCATCGACCTGGACCTCAACGGGACGCTCGAGGCCGGCGAGCCCGCCGTCGCGGGCGAGATCGGCGACAGCGGGCGCCTCGGCGGCCGCGCGCAGATTTACGTCGAGATGCCGAGCTGCCTCTGTTCGAACGCGGACGCCAGCTGCGCGAAGCTCCAGACCTTCACCGTGCAGCTCGTCGATCCGGCCACGTTCGCGGCGCTCTGGGGCCCGGAGACCCTGACCCGCGTCGTCAACCGCGACTGCGCTGTCACGCTGGAGCTCGGGCGGCAGGTGGCGATCTCGGATCGCGTGCTGAAGCTGCCGGAAGGCGGCGTGGCGCTCGCGATGCAGGACACGGCCACGACCTGGCAGCGGATTTTGCCGCTGCATTTGCCGTTACGGACGGACGTCATCGAAGGCCCGGAAGGACCCGCGGGATCCCCGGGTCCCGAGGGGCGCGCCGGCAACGACGGCTTCCAGGGTCCGGCGGGGGCGGCGGGACCGCGCGGTACGCGCGGCGACAACGGCTTGCCCGGACCGACCGGTCCGCAAGGCGAGCGCGGCCTCATC
>JAYVWD010000319.1:0-4105 GCA_043786345.1 Pseudomonadota bacterium | reverse complement strand
CGCCGCCAGCACCGCCTCGGCCGCGCTCGCCGCGCCGCCCTTCGCGATCACCGCGATGTCGGCCACGTAGCCCGGCCCGACCTTGCCGAGGTGGTCGTCGACGCCGAGCGCCCGCGCCGGGTTGATCGTGATCATGTCGAGGAGCCCGACAGGACGAGGGTGCCGGGCCGCGCCATCAGCGCCGCGGCGTCGCCGGCGTCCTTGACGCCCGCGCGCTGCGGGTTCGGCGACTTGCACTGGTTGAGGAGGGGCGCGAGCGCCAGGATAAACAAAAATTATTTTAGTGACGGGCGCATTGCGGCTACCTGACTAGGGAGTTTCTCCTATTTTTTCACGGGGTCGCGGGCGGGCAAAGGCGGGGCGGGGCTTTTCTCGGGATCTTCACGGGGGCGGGATTTGGCAAAATCCGGAAAAACCCGACATTCGGGGCCGGGTTTCCGTCGGTTACTCGAGCGCGTCCGGGAGCTCGGTGAACAGCGGCAGGTCCGCCGCGCCGTCTGCGCGCGATGCCGGGCGACCAGTACGTTCCCGTTTTAGTCGGCCGGCCCGGGCCGGTGCTCCCGAATCCGCGCTTCATCCGCGAGCGAGGAAGCGGCCGCCAGCCGCCGGCGTCCGGTCACCCGGGAGTGCCGCCGGCTTACCGGGCCCGGCGTCCGGACCCCTGGAATGGCGGGGGACTAAAGCGCGCAAGCCGTGGATCCGGGACCCGGCGTCGTTGCCTTTTCCCGCCCCGTGACCTAACGTCTCGGAAGAATTTCCGCCAAATCTGGAGGCTCCGATGTCGCTTTTACGGGTATCCGCGCTCGCGCTCGCGGTGGCCGCCCTGAGCGGGACCGCGCTCGGCGCCACCGAGACCATCACCTGCAAGACCCTGGGCGGCGACGCCGCCTACAAGCTCGAGATCGACTGGAGCGCCGAGACCGCGACGATCTCGGCCGGGCACGGCGGCGCGCTCAAGAAGCTCTTCACGGGCGCCACCGTCGTGCGCAACGCGCCTAACGACCCGGCGCTGCTCGCCGAGGGCGCCGCGGGTAACTACGCCGGCAACTTCAAGGGCCAGTGCGGCGCGTTCATCGAGCGCCTGAACTTCGACCTCCACGGCGCCGGCGGCAAGCGCGCCGGCACGGTGCTGCGCGAAACCGTCTGGGCGACGGCGAAGGGCGCCGGCAAGGCCTGCGCACCGAAGCTGCCGACCCCTGAGCCCCTGACGTCCCTCGACGAGGTGATCTGCCAATGAAGACGCGAACCCACGCCCTGAAAATGATCGCGGCCGCCGCGCTTTGCGCGGCCGCCGCCTGCAAGACGCCGGCGCCCGCCGCGCAGGTCAAGGACGACGCGTCCCCGCCGGCGATCCCCGCGAGCCCCGGCGACGACGCCGTCGCGGCCGACCGTCGTCCCGCCGGATACCTCGGGAAAGACGAGAACTTCGCGCTGTGGAAGACCTACTGCGCCGGGACCGAGAATCCGGCCGACCCCGTCCAGCCGAACTACCCGAACCCCGACGTGATGAAGGCGGCGCAGATCCTGTCCACGGTGAAGAAGGTGAGCTTCAAGCTCTACGGCGACATCCTGAAGCTCCACAAGACGGCCCTCCCGGCCGGCTCGACCGGGATCACCCAGGAGGCGCACGACTTCCTGACCTACCTGTGCGGCGAGTTCCGCGACCGCGCGCCGATGGTGAAGGCCAAGCTCGACTGGGTCTTCAACATCCGCTACCTCGCCCCCGGCGGCGCCACCGGCACGCTCAAGAGCTGCGAGGAGCGCAACGACCCGCTCAAGGGCAACATGGCGATGGGCACCCTTCCCGCCGTCGGCGCCTTCGACCGCAACAAGAGCCCCTGGGCGCAGATGTGCACCGAGGATTATCCCCGCTACATCGCCCTCACCGCGCGCGTCTTCGACGAGCGCCTCGCCGCGATCCAGAGCGAGGCGGGCCTGACCCTGGACGACGGCACGGTCGCCAAGGGCGTCCAGACGATCGGCGCCGTCTCCGGCATCGACCACGCGGTCCCGGGCTTCACGGTCTGCGAGACCAAGTACCAGTTCGCCGAGTTCGTGAAAAAGGCGCTGAAATTCACGAATTTCCCCGCCTATATGGCCGGCTACGGCGCCTTCAAGGCGGGCTGCACGCCGGCAGACCTGGACTACGTCTACGACTTCCGCGGCGACTCGAACTACAAGCCGAACAGCCCCGAATCGAACGGCATGATCTGGATAGCCAAGCTCGCGGCGGCGCAGTGCAAGGACCGCGGCGCGGCGAAGGCCGGGGCCGCCTGGACGGACGCGGACTGCAAGCGATACTACGCCGAGCCCTTCCGCTCGCGCTATGAATCGGCGCGCGCGCTGCTCGGCTCCTGGCTCGTCTACGCCAAGGAGCACGACGCGGCCTTCGCCGACCGGCCGTCACAGGCGAGCGCCGGGACCACGATCACCGGCGTCGGCCGCAATTACAAGGACGCCGCCGACGTCTTCAGCCCGGGCGGCCCGCTTTCGTTCCGCGTCGGCGACCAGTTCGCCCAGGGCGCGGGCCTCCAGTCCCTGGGCGCCGAGGGCAAGTTTCTGCCGGGCTTCGAGGGCCACTGGCGCGAGCCGGACTTCGGCCTCGCGGGCCTGGCCGGCATGGAGGGCGAGGCACTAAATGAATTTGTGTTTACGAGGATCTCGCGCGCCTTGGACCGCCACACCAACTGGTACGCCTCCGCCTACGACAGCGCGCCGGGGCTGCCGCTCGGCAGCGCGATGCGCCGCACCTCGGGCGCCGCCTATTCGCCGTTCGTGGCTTCGAGCTACGAGATGAACCAGTCCAACAAGTTCACGCAGTGCGGCTTCACGATCCCCTGCGACGGCGCCGGCCCGGACTTCGCGCAGCACAAGCAGTGGATGTTCATCTTCAAGGTGAAGAAGAGCAACTGGTACCGGCCGGAGGACGTGATCGCGGGCAGCGTCAAGCCCGACTTCGACCGCGCCTGGTTCGACGAGACCTCGTTCGGCTTCGACGGGCTGGCGGACGAGGAGCGCGCCTGGGACCGCCTCGGCTCGCCGCTCGAGGACGAGCACGCCGAAATCCTTTACATGTACCGGATCGCGGCGGAGCAGTGAGGGCTACTTCAACAGCCGTTTCAGCGGACTTTTGTCCGCCAGGAACGGCGCGAGCTGCTTCCAGCTCAGGCGGAGCGGCACCGAGCAGACGGCGACCGCGTGCGGCAGCGACGGCCAGAGGTCGACGCCGTCGGGCGCGAGCGCGTAGTCCAGCTCGTGGTTCTCGCCGGCGATGTCCAGGCCCTTGCAGTCGGCGACCGGCCACGTCACGTTCGGGTTCGCCTTGACGGCGGCGCGCGTCAGCTCCTGCCGGTCGTCCTTGTCCTTGAAGGCGTCGCCGAAGGCCACGCGCTTGCCGGTCGTCAGGTCGTAGGTGAGGCCCTGCGTGTACCCGTCCGGATGCGCCCCGCCGCAGTCCACGTAGACGGCGGCCGTGACCCCGAAAAAGCCGCCCTTGGCGAAGGTCGACACCGGCCTCACCTCGTACGCGAAGCGTCCGGCCGGCTTCGTCCCGCCGGCCGGCTCGTCGCAGGGGGCGGCGACGAGGCGCACGGCCAGATCCGTGTTGACCGCCGCGAGGACCGCCTTGTCGGGGAATTTCTTGGAGTTCGGCGCGCAGACGTCCCGCCCCTTCTTCTTGTTCGTGACGTGCTCGTACGTCCACACCAGCCCGTCCTCGCCCCGGGACTCGCCCTTCGGACAGGCGGCGCGGGCGGCGGTGGCGGTGAGGAGGGCGAAAAACAGCAGAAAAAGGGCGGGGGGCCGCGCGCGCGTTTCGGCGGTTTCGGCGGTCACTGCTGCAGCAGGAAGCTCGGATTCATCAGCAGGGTCAGGGCGATCGCCTCGACCCGCTTGGCGCCGTCGGCCTCGGCGTTGGCCTTGAACTGGTCTTTGTACGCGGTTTTTTCGTCGTCTTGCCCGAAGCCGATGACGAACTTCCACATCTGGTTGAGCTCGACCTCGGTCGGGGGCGCGTCGCAGATTTTGCGGACGGTCGCGTGGAAGTCGGTGCGGAGCACGGGCTTCTGCTTGGAGCGCACGAGGTTCAGCACGCGGTCGGTCGGGG
>JAYVWD010000318.1:0-5668 GCA_043786345.1 Pseudomonadota bacterium | reverse complement strand
TCGCCAGCTCGACCAAGTCGTGGGCGGAGGGGGTCGCCCTCGACGCCAACGCCTCGGGGGGCGTCGGCAAGGGCTTTCTGATGACCGGACACCTGTTCTTCTTCAGCGACAACTCGGCGCTCGGGAACGACGTGCTGAAGGACGGCTCGTCGATTTATACCCGTTTCGACGCCCAATACAACTGGACCGACTACTTCACCGGCCTGGGCTTCTTCTACGAGCAGGACAAGTTCGGCAAGGAGCAGAAGGACGCGGTGATGGGCGTCGTGGTCGAGGTGGTTCTCGGCTCGTTCTTCACCAAGATCATGCCGGGCTTCGTGAACCAGGAGTACGTTAACCGCTCGTTCTCCAAGCGCTCCGGCAGCTTCCTGGGTATCGAGTTGGGGATCCGCGGCGAGCTCTTCCAGAAGACCCTGTTCTACGAGGTCGCGTTGCAACGGCGCACCGAAAAGGTCACGCAGGAAGACGCCCGCGTGATGGCGGACCCGTTTCAAAAGACCGAGACCATGCCGGTCCTCGGGATGGGTATCAGCATATGAGCGCGCGCCTGTGCGTCTTCGCGGGGTTCGTCGCCGCCGCGGCCCTCGGGTGCAGCGCGCCGGACGCGTCCACGCTCACCCATCCGCCCCGCAAAGACAGCTTCCCGCTCTACGTGACGGTACCCGGCTCGGCGCCGGCGAGCGGCGGCCTTTACCGCATCGATGCCCCGACGGCGCTCGACGCCCCGACCGTTCCGGTCCTGTTGCTCGGCGGCCTCGAGTTCCCCGCCGCCGTCGCGGTCTCACGCCGGGGCGAGATCTTTTTTAGCGAGCGCCCTTCGGCGTCGAACGGACGGATCTCGAGGCTCGTCGTCGGCAGCCTCGTCCCCGAAGTCGTCGCCTCCGGCCTCAAGGACCCCCAGGGGCTCGCGATCGATCGCACGGGGCGCCTCTACGTGACCGAGGCGGGCGCCGCGCGCATTTCTCTCGTCAACGCCGACGGCACGCTCGACCAGATCGTCGACGGTCTCTCGGGGCCGCGCGCGGCCGCCGCCGACGACAACGACAACCTCCTCGTCGCCGAGACCGGCGCCGGCACCGTCTCCAAAGTGATCCCCGACGGGACGCGCTCCGAGCTCGCGACCGGCCTGAGAAACCCCGTTGCCATTGGCCCCGGCCTCGTCGGCGCGTTGTTCTACCTGGTGAACAATTCCGGCATGGGCGACGGCCGCGTCGTGAAACTCGACAAAAGCGGTGTCACGGAGGAGGTCTACCTCGACAACCTCATCAACCCCCGCTCGCAAGCCTGGGAGGACCAGACGATCCTCTACGTGGCCGAGGGCGCGCCGGCCTTCAGGATCATCAAGTACTCCCGGGTGTCCAACGTGGTGAACGAGCTCGCCAGCCTGCCCGGGGATCCGCACACGATCGCATTCACGCCACTAAACTAAAGAGTGTTTATGGAAAGGTCCATCAAGTCCCTTGGATTGCTGGCGCCGCTGCTGCTGAGCGGCTGCGGCGGCTATACGATCAATCCATACGCGACAGACGCGCCGACACGCGTCCCGCGAATTTCGATTTTGACGCCGGCGAAGCAGGGCGAGGTCGCGGGCGAGTTCTTCACGATCAGCGTCGGCTTCAAGGAAGTGCTCGTCGACGATATCTGGACCTTGTCCTACGTTTCGAACGCGACGGCAAAAAAAGGCGCCCACATCGCCGAAAATCTGCCCGTTACCGCCCGCCGGATCGATTGGGACACGACGCAGCTCCCGAACGGGACCTATTTCATCTATGGCGAGCTCACGAGCTTGAACGGCATTTTTACGACGTCCGCGCCGGGCAGCATCGTCGTCGCGCACGGCGTCGCCACCGGGAATTCGCCGCCCGCGGTGCGGATAACGTCGCCGAACGGCGGCGAAACCTACGCCGCCGGTACCACGGTCGCCGTCAATTGGAACGCCACCGACGCCGACGCCGACGGGCTGACGTACAAGCTCGAGCTCAGCGCCGACTCCGGCAACACCTGGACGTCGCTCGTCGAGGGGCTGTCGAGTACGTCCTATAACTGGGTGATCGCTGCGGATCAGCCGCACGGCCTCTTCTACCGGCTGCGCGTCACCGCGGAAGACCCGAAAACCGCGAGCACCAGCGACGTCAGCGACGAAGTTTTCTCGATCGAGTGAAGCGCGGGGCGCAAAGTCCGGACAAGGGGACCGGCGGCCAATTTCCCGGCCTAAAGGGGCCGCGCGCGTCACTTGCCGATGCAGAACTCGCTGAATACCTTGTCGAGCACGTCGTCGTTGTCGACCTTGCCGATGATCTGCTCGAGGGCGCGCGCCGCCTGCTGGAGCTCGAAGGCGAGCAGCTCCTCGTAAGCGCCCGCGGCGGCGGCGGCGAAGTACGCGTCGAGCGCGGTCTTCGCGGCTTCGAGCGCGTGCACGTGACGGGCCGAGGTGACGTAGGTGTCCTCGCACAGGGCGGAGACGTGGGTGTCGACCGTCCGCGCGAGAAGCGCCCGCAGCTCCTCGACGCCGGAGCCCGCACGGCAGGAAACCCGGAGCCAGGCCGCGTCGGCCCAGGCGGGCGCGGCGAGGTCGGCCTTCGTCAGGACCTTGAGGTGCTTCATCGCCGGCGCTTCGGGCGCGCCCTTCCGGTCGGCGGGCACCAGGAACAGGACCAGGTCGGCCTCGGCCGCCAGGCGCCGCGCCGTCTCGACCCCGATCTTCTCGATCGCATCGGTCGCGTCGGCACGCACGCCGGCCATGTCGACCAGCCGGATCAGGCGGCCTTCGACCAGACACGGCTCCTCGAGGTAGTCGCGCGTGGTGCCCGCGACATCCGAGACGATGGCGCGCTCCCGCCCGAGCAGCTCGTTCATGAGCGTCGACTTCCCGGCGTTGGGCTCGCCGAGGAGGGCGACCATGAGGCCCCGGCTCGCGACCTTGCCGTCGTCGTAGCTCGCGATCAGGCGCTCGACCGTCGCGCGCACGGCCGTTGCCCGTTGCTGCACGGCGCTCAGGTGCAGGTGCGCCGTATCGCCCTCGTCGGGGAAATCGATCTGCGCCTCCAGGTAGGCCATGCTCTCGACGAGCTCGCGTCGCAGCCGCTCGATCGCGCCCTTGAGCTTGCCGGTCGCGAGCTGTCGCGCCGCCTTCCACTGGTGCTCGGACGTGGCCTCGACGAGGGCGCGGATACCTTCGGCCTCGGTCAGGTCCATTTTGCCGTTGAGGAACGCGCGCCGCGTGAACTCGCCCGGCTCGGCCGCCCGGATCCCGACGCCGAAGAACGCGGTCAGGACCCGGCGCAGCACGTACGGTCCGCCGTGGCAGAACACCTCGACGGAGTCCTGCCCCGTGAACGAGGCGGGTCCTTTGAAGGCAACCGCCATCACGTCATCCAGGGTCTCACCGGTCTTCGGGTCGACGCAGCGTCCGTAGCGCATCGCGCGCAGCTGGACCGCCGGGCCCGTGCCTAAGAAGGGCAGGCACCGGGCGGCCAGGTCGAAGCAGCCGGCGCCGGAGATCCGGACCAACGCCACCGCGCCGCCGCCCGCCCCGCTCGCGACGGCGGCGATCGGCTCTTCGTCGCGGCGGGTGGCGGAGTCCAACGGCGTTCCCTGCCTTCAGTTCTCCGGAACCTGCGTGTCGTATTCGTCCACGGGGCCGGCCGCTTGGGCGTCTTTATTCGGGAGAATCATCAGCTTGCGATTCGGGCCCGAGCCGATGGACTTGGTGTAGACGCGCTCGTCCTTGTCCAGGGCCATGTGGATGATCTTGCGGTCGTACGAACTCTTGTAGTTGAGCACGATCGGGCGCTTGTTTTCGTGGACCTTGGCGGACAGGTCGTGCGCCATCTGGATGAGGTCTTCCTCGCGCTTGCGCCGGAGGCCGCTCACGTCGACGAAGATGCGGAACGGCAGCTCCTGGCGCAGGTGGCGCGGCTTCTTGCGGAGGATGTGCTCCATCGCCTCGGCGAGCTTGCTGTTCTTGTTGATCTGCTGGGCGATGTAATCGCTGTGGACGTCGAGGATCAGCCGGCCGTCGCTGACGGAGGAGGTGACCTCGACGGGCTCGCCGGCGATCTTGCTGACGATGCCGGCGCAGAAGTCGCGCAGCTCGGCCTCGAGGGCTTCCAGCTTTTCCGGGCTCAGGGGCTCGGCTTTGATGCCGGAGCCGTCGTCCTCGAAAGCGTCCTCATCGCGATACGAAGGGCGCGCGGCGCGGGGGGCCGCCGCTCGGGGCTCGCGGGGTTCACGCGGTTCCCGGGACTCGCGGGGCTCACGGGGCTCGCGCGGCTGGCGGTCGGGCCGCTCGGAGCGTTCCGGGCGCGAGCCGCTGGCTTTGCGGGCGGCGGGCCAGGCGGAGATCTCGACGACGGGGTTCTTGAAAAACGAGAAAAGACCTTTGGAGGTGTCTTCCTTGAGGATCTCGTATTCGAGCTCGTCCTGGTTGATGCCGAGGGTTCCGGCGGCTTTCACGAGGGCCTGCTCGAGGGAGCGGGCTTCAATCTTCACGGCGTTGCCGGGGGCGCTGCCCGGTCTGCTGGTGCTCATCCGTGTGGTCTCCTAATCAGGGTGCTGGGTGCGTCAAGCGTTCGATTTATCGAGTTTGTGATAGAGCCAGCGCTGCTGCAGGATACCGACGGTCGTGTTCGTCAGCATATAAAGGGTCAATCCTGCGGGCAGCGTGACCATCATCACGGTGAACATTACTGGCATGAACATCATAATTTTCTCTTGAGTTTTATCCATTCCGGTAGTTGGGGTCAACCGCTGTTGCACCAACATCGCGACGCCCATCAAAATTGGCGTCACGAAATACGGATCCATGTGCGAGAGATCCTGGATCCAGAGGTAGAACGGCGCGTGGCGCAGCTGGATCGAGGTCTGGAGCACCCGGTAGAAGGCGAAGAACACCGGAATCTGCGGCAGCATCGGCAGACAACCCTTCATCGGGTTGATCTTGTTGCCCGACATGAACTTCATGAGCTCTTGCTGCTGCTTCTGCCGGTCTTCCTTGTATTTCTCGCGGATGGCGTTCATCTGCGGGTTGAGCTTCTTCATCTTATGCATCGACACGGATGAGGCGCGCATCAACGGGTAGAAGAGCATCTTGAGGACGATGGTCAGCAGGATGATCGCGACCCCGTAGTTGCCCGTCCAGTTGCGGAAGCTCTCGATGATGACGAGCAGCGGCCGCGCGATCACGGCGAAGGTGCCGAGGTCGACGGAGTTCTGGAGCTTCGGGTCGTAGTCCTTCAGGATCTCGAAGTCCTTGGGGCCCATGTAGCCGTCGTACTCGAGGGACACGGATTCGTTCGGCTGGATGGTGCCGAGCTTGTCGTAGCTGACCAGCGCGACGGTGCAGTCGGCCTCGGTGTGCCCGACCAGCTCGATGCGGAAGCTCAGCTGCTTGGCCTTGGGCTCCAGGACGTTGAGGAAGTAGTGCTTGTCGAAGCCGAGGAAGTCGATGGCCTGGTTTTCGACCCGGATCGGCTCCTTGTTGTCCTTGCAGAACTTCTCGACATCGGTGAGCGTCATGCTCTTGTCGGCATAGTGGATCAGCTGGTCGCGCTCGACGACGGTGCCCGGGATGATGCCGAGGGTCTTCTTGCTCTTGTACTTGATCGTCTCTTTGGAAAGGAGGCCCCCGACGAGCTCCTGGGCGGCGGTCGAGATGTTGGTGAAGGTG
>JAYVWD010000317.1:0-6153 GCA_043786345.1 Pseudomonadota bacterium | reverse complement strand
GTCTTCTCCGGGGCGCACGGCGCCGCGAGGAAGGCCCAGTCGTCGCGGAACAGCCCCGGCGCCAGCTTGAGGAAGCCGCGCGTCGCCTCGAACCCGAGCGTCCCGCTGCCCGCAAACGGCGCGACGATGCGCCCAGGCCGCCAATCGGCGCCGTGGATCCGGCGCGCGAGGAGGCAGGTCGCCTCGGCACCGGCCGCCGCGAGGTCCTCCCGCAGCGGCGCCACGGCCTTGAGCGCCACCTTGTAGCCGCGGTGCGGCAGGTGCGCGCCCGGCACGGAGAGCGAGACGGTGAGCGTGTTTTCGACGAGCCGCAGGTCGACGATCGTCCGCGCCTCGATCTGCGGCACGATCCCGAAGCCGAGCGCGCCGAGCATTTTCCCGGTGGTTTCCTTCAAGGCGCCCTCGTGGAAAAGGCGGCTGCGGAGCGAATTGGCGCGCACGGCGAGGCGTTCGCCGGGCTTGAGCAGGAAGGCCCAGGGCACGTCCCGCAGGACCTTTTGGGCGTTTTTCGCCGTGTCGGCCCGCCCCGCCCCGACCTCGAGCAGGATTTCCTTCGCCCCGCTGCAGCGGAGCGCGAGCTCGAGGGCGTTACGAAAGCCGAGGTTCTCGACGATGATGCCGCCCGCTTGGGCCCCCGTTTCCGGATCGACCACGGGTGGGAATTTGTGCGGCTCGACGGCGCTGGCGAGGATGCGGGTGATCTCGGCCTGAACTATCTCGCGCAGGCCGCGCCCGCAGTGGATCTTGAGGCGTTGCGGCTGCGCGTGCAGGTCGCGCTTGATGCGCCGGAGGTCGGCTTCGGTCGTCATGGTGCGGGCCACCGGTGGCGCAGGAACTCCGCCGGGCGCCCGGTCGCCCCGTCGAGGGCCAGGTCCGCGAGCAGCTCGCCGATCACCGGCGCGAATTTGAAGCCGTGGCCGGAGAAGCCCGCGGCGTAGGTCACCCGGTCGCTGTCGCGGTCGACGATGAAGTGCTCGTCGGGCGACATCGAGTACATGCAGACGGAGTGGGCCCGCGGCCGCGGATCGACCCAGGGCAGGCGCGCGGCGAGGAAGGCCGCGAGCGGCGCGACGTCGTCGTCGTGAAGGGCGCGGTCGAGCTTCGCCGGATCCGCGACCGCGGCGCCCGGCAGGTGCAGCCCGACCTTCACCCCCTGCGCCGAAAGCGGCGGAAATCCGTAGAAAAAGCCCCTGGGATCCTCGAAGCCGAAGCAGGGCATCGCCGGCGCCGCGCCGCGCGGCGCGAACCACGCGACCGGGACGCGCCGCACGGCGATTTTGCCGCGCACCCGCGCCAGAAAGTCCGCCGACCAGGCGCCCGCCGTGATGACGAGGCGGCGCGCCTTGAACTCGCCGTGCGACGTCCGCACCGCGACGCCGCGCCCGTCCGCGGTCCAGCTTTCGACGTGGACGCCTTCCCTGATCTCGGCCCCGTGCTTCGTCGCGAGCCCCGCCAGCGTGCGGACGCAGCGCTCGACGGCGAGCCAGCCGGCGCCCGGCTCGTAGACCGCGATGTCGCCGGGATCCGCCGTGAACGCGGGGAAGCGCGCCGCGGCCTCTTTGCCGGCGAACACCTCGAGCGGAATCCCGTAAAGCCGCGCGCTGTCCTGCGCGCCGCGCAGGATCGGCCCGGTTTCGGGCCCGAACAGGACGAGCCCCGTCCGCGCGAAGAGCGCTTCGCCCGACTCCGCTTCGACCGCGGCCCAAAGTTCATAGGCGCTCTTGAGCAGCGGGACGTAGTCCGGATGCTCGAAATAGGCCTGCCGGATCAGGCGCGATTCCCCGTGCGAGCTGCCGAGCGCGTGCCCGAGCGCGAACTGCTCGAGCCCGAGGACCTTGGCGCCGCGCCGCGCGAGCGCCCGGCAGGCGGCGCTGCCCATCCCGCCGACTCCGAGCACGATCGCATCGAACGTTTCACGTTCCACGTTTCGCCGTGACCTCGAGCCCGTAGTCCGCGACGCCCGCGTCGAGCACGGTACCGCCCGCCGCCGTCAAGGCCGCACAGACCCGCTGGCGGGCCGCCCTCGGGGCGAAGACGGCCATCACGCCGCCGCCGCCGGCGCCGCAAACCCTAGAAAACCGGGCGCCCGCGGCCTTGGCCGCTCGGGTCTGCGCCTTCGTCTCGGGGGTCTCGATGTTGGGCCAAAGGCGGGTCCGCAGGTTCCATTCTTTTTCCGAAAGCGCGAGCGCCAGGTTCAGGTTCCCGGCCTCGACCGCCGCGGCGCAGGCCTCGGCGGCCGCGCCGATTTCGTTGAAGGTCGCGAGCAGGGCCTGGTCGCCGTCGAACAGGCGCTTGAAGATCTCCCAGTTGTTGATCGCCGACTGGCGGGACTTGCCGCTGAAGCAGCAGATGAGCTCCTCCGCCAGGCCGGCGAGCGTGGCCGGATCGAGGGTGTGGCACACGGTGCCGCCGAAGGGAAACCGCAGCACGTTGACGCGCCCGCGCGCGCCGCCCCAGTAGTCCTGCACGCCGGTCGGCGCCTTGATGAGCCGGGCCTCGACATCCTGGACGATGCGGATCAGGTCGCCTTCCGGCAGGAGCTCCCCGCCGTTTTCGCCCGTGATCATGGCGCGCGCCTTCCAGAGCGCCGCGGCGATGGTGACGCCGAGGCACGAGCTGCCGCCCAGTCCGGCGCCGGCCGGTGATTTCGCCGAGGTTTTCACCTCGACCGCCGGCAGATCGGCCCGCCAGATCGCGCCGAGCAGCAGGCCCAGCAGGGGCAGCTCCGTCGTTTTCGCGACGGTGTCGAAGTCGCCGCGCACCCGCGCGCCCTGATCCAGGGACTCGAAGTGGAAGGCCTTGTCGCCGGACGTCCGCACCTCGGTGCGGGCGTCGAGCGTCACGCCGACGTTGACGGTGGCCTTGGCGTCGAGCAGGTGATGGATGGGCCATAGGTCGAGCGTGCCGCCGGCCAGGTCGACGCGCGTCGGCGCGCGCGCCGTGACGTGAATTCGGGACTCCGCGGGGGTCATCGTCGCTCCCAGGTCAAAGGCCTGCTACAATAGCCGCCATAGTAGCCCAAAGGGACAAGGATTCGGATGCTCTTTCCCGGCCGTACATTGAAGCTCAAGTACTGGAACGCCGAGGCGCGCTTCGTCGACGCCGACCGTGCCAACCTCGAGCAGCATCTCAGGCGCCTCGGCGAAGTCGAGGTGACCACGATCCGGGCACTCGACGGCCCCGACCTGCTGCCGGTGGACCTGCTGCTGATCGCCGCGCAGATGATCCCGAGCCAGGATTTTCCGCAATGGCTGGGGGGACTTAGAAAACGCTTCCAGACCCGCGAAAAGATTTGGATTCCGGCCGTCATCCTGGCCGATGTACCGTTCGAGGTCCTGAGCGGGCTGCTGCCGGAAGCCGTCAAAGACAATTGGTACTTCGACATCCTGGCGCCGGCCCACATCGCCTCGCTGCCGATCCGGGTGGCGAACCTGCTCCGGATCAACGACCACCTGCAAGAGATGAAACGTTACGCGGACGCCGTGGACGAAGTGACGCAGAAAGTCCGGGCGCTCGAGACCTCCCTCGCCACCATCGGCAAAGGAACGGACGCGAAGTGAGCTACGTCGACCTGGAAAACGCGAGCCCCGAGGACGTGATCACGCACTTCGTCCTCCAGTGCCGCGGCGCCGGCGGCCATTTCCTCCCCTACAGCGACAACCAGATCGTCGAGGAATGGCTCAAGTCCGCGGGCGACGCCGACGAGCTGCTGGTCGTCCTGTCGGAGGCCCTGCCCGATTTCTTTACCACGGGCGCCAAGTCCCTCGCGGGCGTGAAAAAGATCGTCCTTTTGCGCCTTCAGGACCGCCGCGCGCGCCGAAGGAGCGTTTGACCCATGGATCCCACCGACCGCGAGGAGCTGGCCGAGCTCGCCTCGACCCTCGGCATCGGCAAATACCAGCGACATTTTTTCCTGTGCACGGCCGGCAAGTGCTGTGATGCCGAGCGCTCCCTCGAGTCCTGGAAGTACACCAAGGGCCGGATGAAGGAGCTCGGCCTGCGCAACGGCTCGGTCTATGCGTCGAAGGCCGGCTGCCTCCGCATCTGCCGCAACGGCCCGATCGGCGTCGTCTATCCGGAAGGCACCTGGTACCACAGCCTGACGCCGGAGAACTGCGAGCGCGTGATTCAGGAGCACCTGATCAAGGGCCAGCCCGTCTTAGATCTTAAGTTCGCGGAAAACCCGCTGCCGCCGGCGCCCTGACGGATTCAGTCCTCTTCGTCCTCGTGGCCCTCGGCGCCGCCGGCCGAGCCTTGGGCCACGGGCTTGCCCGGAATCCGGTAGCCCTGCTCGGCCCAGGCGATGATGTCCAAGTCCTTGCACACCGCCGAGCAAAAGGGGCGGAACGCGTTCTCGGGGTCGTAGCGCGTGCTCTTGCGGCAGCGCGGGCAGCGCACGAGGCGCGGCGTCGATTCGTCGGGTTTCGTCGTCACAGGTCAGCCCTCCAGACTTCTGAGCCGCTCCGGCCATAGGCGTCGCGGCAGCCGTGCGCAGGTTCCCGTCGCCACCAGCTCTGCCAGGCAATCGCCCGCGAGCCACCCGAGCGTCAAGCCCGCGCCTAAATATCCCGTTGCAATCAACAACCTGCCGCTGCCGAATAGGGGCCCGATGATGGGCAGCTCGTCGCAAGGCCGGCAGTCGAGAAAGGCGGAGGCGCCGACGATCTGCGGCCGGCCATCGAGCTTGAATGTCTGCCCGACGAGCTTGAGCAAATGCTCTGAGATCTGCGGCATAAGCTCGGCCCGGTCGGCCTCGATCCCGGCCCATTTGCGGAGGTACCGCGCGCCCCCGAGGATCAGCTCCCCGGGCGCCGCGAAGCCGCCCCATTCATGGCCGTGCTTGGCGGAAAACACCGATCCCACCAGCGTTTCGGGGAATCCGCGGCCGTCCTCGAAGCGCACGCGGCACCATTGGTCCGCGACCGAGACGAGCGCCGAGGCGATCTCCGGCACCAGCGCGCCGATGCCGAGGTGCGCCGCGCAGATGGCCATCTCGCACGCCGTCTCGCTGCCGTCCTCGTGGACGAGGACGAGGCCGCCGGCTTCGTGGCGGATCCGCGTCACCGCCGGGATCCGCTCCGCCTTGACCGTTGCGGCGAGGGCGTTCATGAGCAGGGGCAAATCGACCGCCATGGCGCGCGGCCCGGTCTTCGTCTCATCCTCTTGCACGGCGAGCACGCGCTCCGAGAGGCCGAGGCCGTCGATGGCGGGGACCTTTTCCGTCAGATCCGCGGCGAAGCCCTGCCCCTTAAGCTGGGGAACGGCCAGCCGCGCCTCGACCAGCTCGTCCTCGCCCGTGATCAGGCGCACATGCCGCCCGGTCGCGACCGCCAGCCCGAGCCCGCGGACGCCTTTCACGAAGGCCCGGCAGGCCTCGTCTCCGAAGCGCCAGAGCTCGCCGGCGGCCGCAGCGCCGTAATGATGGGAAAAACGGGTAAAATTGTCAATGAAGCCGGCGGTACCGAGGCCGGCGGCCGACCTTGTGGCGCCGCCGGGCTTGGTGCTAGAAGAGAGGGCAATACGCGAGATGCCCCGCGACTCCAAATGCAGCGCCGCCGCCAGGCCGGTGATCCCGGCGCCGATGACGGCCACGTCGAAGCGTCTCTTGTCTTGGGCCATGGTGCCCTCCGCCCCCCGTTATAACCCGAAAGAAAGGGCGCTCCCATAAAACGCGGATTCCACGTCCTGGCCCTGGTGGCCGCTCAGGCCGGATCGGCCGCCCTCGCGGCCCCTCTGGCCGTCGTGGGCTGGGCTCTGCCCGACCTGTCGGGGGATGCCCCGCCCGCGGATCTGGGCGACGATCCGGTCGTCGGCCGGCAGATCTGCCCGCCGCTTTCGCACCTGGACCTTTCCGAAGGCAGGTCCGAGGAGGTCATCGCCCGCAAGATCACCGCGGCCGTCGACGGCTCCTGGCATCTGGAGCTCCGCCAGGGCCTACACTGGTGGAACGGCGCCGACCTCAAGGCCGCCGACGTCGCGGCCTTCGTCGAGCAGGCTCTGCCGCAGCTGGTGCAGGCGCGCGGGTCGGGCCTCTGGACCCTGCCGAGCCACACCGTCAGCACCGACGGCGAGGCGCGCGTCGTCGTCAAGTGGACGGAGCCCCCGGTGTTCGGGCCCTTCATCTTCGACGGGGCGCCCCTATGGCAGCCCGCC
>JAYVWD010000316.1:0-3683 GCA_043786345.1 Pseudomonadota bacterium | reverse complement strand
TCGACGAGCTTCACGCGCGCCATGAAGCGGGGAAAGTTGGTGAGGTCGCGCCAATGCCCGAAGACCTTGTCGAGCGGCGCCTTGATGGTGGCGGCCTTCTGGACGTCGACGGCGCGGGGACCGACGCCGACGCCGAGCAGGCGTTTCAACGGGACGTTGGCGACGGCGCGGGCCAGGAGCGCGAGGCCGCCGGCCTCGAGTCCGAGGCGGCGGATCCCGCGCGGGCGGTGGGCGCCAGCGAGCGTCAGGAAGGCGCCGGCGCCGCCGAGCGCCAGGCGCGCGGTCGGCGTCCAGGTCGTGCGCAGCAGCGCGGGATGATGCCGCTGAGCCAGCGGATCGCCGCCCGGTTCCGGCACGTCCTGCAGAGACTCCGAGACGAAGCGGACGCCCGCGACCTTGGCGACGCCGCGCGTGAGCAGCGGCTTTTCCGCCGGGGGGATCGGGCCGGCGAGGTGCACGGCGCCGTCGCTGACGGCGACGAGGATCTGCCCCGGATGCGAGACGAGGCGGCCGAGCTTGCTGCGCACGCGCTGCTCGAGGATGTAGTCCGGGACCGCCTCACGACCGTGCAGGACGGCGCCGGCGCTCGCCAGCAGGCCTTCCAGGCGGTGGCCGGCGTCGCGGCCCGCGGCGTCGAGGAAGCGCGCGACGTCGCGCTCGAGGTGCAGCGCCTTACCGATCAGCGCCGACCGCCGACGGCGGCCGCGCGCGGGATCGAGGAAAAAGACGAGGCTCGCGCCGAGGCTCGCCCACTGGAGCGCGGTCCTTCCTTTACCCATGGCCTCCTCCTCACGAACGACGGGCGGCGGACGGTGTGCAAGGGAAATGCCATGAGCCGGTCAGCGAACCCAGCCGCAACCAGACCCGCTCACTCGGCGCAGCGCTCGATCGTGGCGGGAACGAGGATCTCGTAGCTCGCGTAATCGTGCACGAGGCGGACGGTCGCGACGACCGGCTTGCCGCGGCCGTGGACGCGGCAAGCGTCGAGGTGGGCCCAGATGTGGTCGCCGCCCTGGTAACTCGCCGCGTCCTTCTTGGACAGCACGCTGAGGGTGGAACACACCTTGCCGATGTCGCCGACGAAGCACAGGCCGCCGGCGAGCGCCGGGTTGGCGGTCGGCTCGCAGACGCCGGCGTCGCAGCCGAGCGGCTGGGCGTCGTAATAGTCGAAGGCGAAGAGGTCGCCCAGGATCGCGTCGGAGGTCTTGTCGACGAAGTCGTAGGAAGCGTGTCCGGACGCATCGGTCCAGATGGTGCGGAGCGCGGAGGGCGCGGTCAGGGCGGTGGCCAGCGCGAGCGCGGGGAGAAGGGGCATCGTGGGTTCATCCTTTGTGTTTGGTGCATCGAAATGCGGACGCTCCTTCTACGCCTTTCCACGGCGCAGGTAACGCTCATACGGGGCAACTCGTGATGCGTTTCACGCATCATGACGAGGGCCCCGTGATTTTCCGGGAAACCGCCGGCGTCAGAGGCCGCGCAGGGTGCAGGAGTATTTCGCGCCGGAGCGCGAGCACCGCATCTCGCCTTCGTCCGAGGCGAAGAGCTTCTCGTACATCCCGACATCGTGCTGAAAGGCGGGGGCGAGCGCCAACGCCTCCCAAAAAGCCTTTGCGGCCGCGCCGTCCAGGTGGAGGAACGCGGTCGCGGACCTCGCCGTGTTGGCGGCGCACTCGAACCGGGGCGGGGTCGTGGCGGCCTGGTTGCACTGGACGACGAGGCGGCCGCGCTTCACCTTGGCCGGCGGCGTTCCGTTCACGATCATCGCGGCGTAGACCGCGGCGGCGGCGCTCTGGGCGTCGCCGTCCAAGCGTAGCGCGGCATGGCCGGCAGCCGGCGCGGCGGGCAGGCCGCGAAGCGTGCAGCCGTACTGCTCATTGCCGCCTTTGCTGCAGGTGAGCTCGCCGGCCTCGGTGGCGAAGGACTTGGCGTTGGCGTCGACCGCGACCTTGAAGGCCTCGAAGAAGCCCTTGGCCGCGGGGCCGTCGATCTTAAGGAAGGGTGCCGGCGGAAATCCCTGGGCGCCCGGCGGCAACGGCATGTTGGCGGTGCAGACCGGCATCGCGCCGGCGAGAGTGCAGGAGACGGCGATGCGGCCGGTCACGCTCTTCCGGGCCACGCCGAAGGTCGAAATCGGCTGGCGCGACATGGCATTCCACACGACGCCGGCGACGCTGGCGCGGCCGCCCATGAGGCTCAGGACCTCGTTCGCCGCGCCGGAGCCGGCGCCGTTCGCCGCGGAGCCGGGGGCGCCGACGGTGCAGCGGTACTTGCCGCCGGTTTTTTCGCACAGAAACTCGCCGTCCGCAGCGTCGTAGACCTTCTCATAGACACCGGCGTCGGCGCGCCATTTGCCGTCGCCCTTGAACGCCTGCCAGACCGCGCGCGCGTTCTGGTCCTCGACGTGCATGAAGGCCGGCGCCGGAAACCCTTGCACGCCCGCCGGCAGCGGCACGTTCGCGGCGCAGCTCCACTTGGCCGGCCCGGGGAAGCCCTGGGCGCCGGGCGGCAAGGCGCCGGCCTGCGCACAGTGGACGATCAGGCGGCCGGTATACGATTTCTTGAGCGTGCCGCCGTCGTTCGCCTCGGTCAGGCTCGCCGCGTCATAGAGGGCGGCGGCCGGACTGCCGATGGCGCCCTCGAGGGCGATCACCGGGACGCTGGCGGGCACGGCGTCCTCCTTGACCGTGGCCGGGCCCGAGCCGGTCCTGCACGAGCTGAAGGCGCCGAAGGCGAGGAGGAACGCGGCGCCGACTGCCGACCTGTATTTCATCGCGGGTCTCCAAGGGGATTCTCGAGAAGCGGACTAAGTGGCGTTTCGGCGGGGAGTTGCGGGACTTTAGCAGTTTTATGGGGCCACCCTCCGGCGCGCCGCCCTGGCGCGCCGAAAAATCGCTGGTGACAGTGCCCCCGGCCGGGCCCTACAACTCCGCAGTCAAACTCCAGATTCCACAGGGGAAAGCCACAAGGGGACCACGCCATCATGCTCATGAACCCGCGTTTCTCGACGGCGCGCGCGCTCCTCGCGCTCGCCCTCGTCACCACCACCGCGCCCACCGGGCGCGCCGCCGCCGAGACCCGCGTCGAGCAGGCCGTGCTCGACGCCGAGGACCACCGCCGCGCCGACGATCCGGCACTCGCCGAGGCTGCCCACCACGGCGCCGCCCGCGCCCGCCTGCTCGCCGCCCGCGCCATGGGGCGCATCGGCGCCCGGCAAAACACCGCGCTCCTCCTGCCGCTGCTCGACGACCACACCGGCGCCGTGCGCCGCGAAGCCGCGTTCGCGCTGGGCCTGCTCGGCGGCGACCAGGCGCTCGCCGCCTTGACCGCCCACCTCGCGACGGAACCGACGCAGCGCGTCAAGCGCGAGATCTACCAGGCCCTCGGCCGCGGCGGCGCACAGGCGCAGGTCGAAGTCCTCGTCCTAGGCCTCGCCGTCACCTCGCCGAACGTCCGTTCCGGCGCCGCCGACGGCCTGGGCCTCCTGCTCAACAAGTCGGACGCCACGCTCGCCGTGCCGGCCGCGGCGGTGGACCGCCTGATCGAGCTGGCGCGCGGGCCGCACGACGATGCGCTCACGGCGGCCTTCGCGCTGACGCGGCTCAAGTCGGCTTACCTCGACGCGCAAAAGGCGGAGCTCGAGCGCGCCTACAAACAAGGCCACAACCTCGAAGCCCGCGCCCTGC
>JAYVWD010000315.1:0-3870 GCA_043786345.1 Pseudomonadota bacterium | reverse complement strand
CGCCCTTGGCGATCGTGACGGGCATCATGAAGTCGACGTTGCGGCCGCTGGCGAGGGATTTCCGCACGCCTTTGACGAGGGCCACGTGGTCGCCGGGCGGCAGCGCGTTCCAGGCGGCTTCGGGCAGGTCGATGTAGAGGCGCAGGTCCTGGGTCTCGCCGGTCATCGGCGCGTCCTTGTCGAAAGTCGCGACCGGCGTGCCGGTGGACCAATCGTAGAATTTGAGCCAGTGCGCGTCGATGCCGCCGCTCGCGCCGCCGTACTCGATCCAGAAGTGCATCGGCTCGGGGCCGTCGGCGTTGGTGCCGAGCGCGGCGCGCGTCAGCTTCATGGCGAGGACGTCGGTGTTCGGGCGGTCCTCGAAGGCGAGCGCGGTCGGGCCGGTGAGCTGGAAGGGCGCGTTTTTCGTGGTTTTGAGCAGCTCCCAGGCGGCGGCCAAGTCGGAGTAGCCGGCGCCGTCGCGGATGTGCTCCGGCGTGACGGGGATGCTCGAGGACTGCAGGAGGAAGCGCGCCTGCGTCAGGTCGAGCGTCCGGCCCTGGATCCGCGCGGCCTGCTTCAGGAGCGCGAGCATGCCGGCGGTCGTCGGGGTCGCGCCCGAGGTGCCGCTGAAGCGGATGAAGTGCGCGCCGTAAGCGGTGTAGCCGTAGGCGGGCGAGATGATGTCGGGCTTGACCTGGCCGTTCATCGCGAAGCCGCGGCCGCTGTAGATCGCCGTCTGGACGTTGTCGTCCGCGCCCGCGACCTCTGGGTCGAGGCTGCCTTGTTTGAAGGCCTGGTGCAGCGCGGCGACCGAGTGCGAGGCGCCGATGGCGAGGACGCATGGGCCCTGCGCGAGGTTCTGGACGGTGTCGGGAAGCGGGCCGAAGTTGTGGGCGGCGACGACCGGGATGCTGTCGGTCGCGGCGGTGACGCGGCAGGTGAGCTGCTTCAGCAGGTCGCTGCTGCCGCGCGTGCCGGGCGTGTAGATGTCCAGGTCGATGACGTCGGCCTTGGCGCGGGCGGCCTGGATGATCGTGCGCGCCAACGGGATCCACTGCTCGCCGTAGTGGGCGCCGTCGAGGGTCCAGGTCTGCATGGCGAGGAATTCGACGCGCGGGGCGACGCCGTGGTAGCGGACGCTGTTGGCCCGGTCGGTGTAGTCGCCGCCGACCATGTGGAGGTTCGCGATGCCGTGGTCCGAGCCGTTGGGCGTTCCGACGAAGGCGACCGCGAGGCCGCCTTCATCTTGACGCAGCTTGACGCCGGCCGCGGCGGGCGACGGGTTGACGGCCGTGCGGACGTAATATTTACCGGTATAGAGGTCGACGCTGACGGGCAGGCCCGCCTGGCGCGCGTCGCCGAAGTCGCGGAGCGCGTCGCCGAACGGCAGGCCGTCGGCCGCGCGAACCCGCACCTCGAGGTGGCCATCTTTGGCGTAGACGGCGACGGCGAGCTCGTCGGTCGCGGCGCCGGAGCCGTTGAAGTCATAGCCCGCCATCGCCGCTTCGCTGAGCGTGGTGAAGCGCAGCGTGGCGTTGGCGGCGAGGTCCTCGAGGCCCGTCGGCGCGGCGGCGAGGTGCTCGCGCGCCTGAAAGGCGGCGAGCGTCTCGGTGGCGACAGTGAAGTTGCGGTCGTCGCCGATGACGAAGTCCTTGATGCGCTCCTGGAAGACGTCGGTGCGGCTCAGGTCGATGCCGCCGTCGTAGATCGCGACCAGGCTGCCTTGACCCTGCAGGCCGTCCACCGTGAGGCCGAGATCGGCCGCGGCTTTGGCGCGGAACTCCTCGACCTTCGCGCCGTAGCCGGCCGAGTGCACGGGGCCGAAGAGCGAGGTATTGCCCGCGTCCTCGCCGGCCGGGCCGTCCGGGACCGGCGCCTTGGCCAGATCGGCGGCGTCGAGCTCGAGCTTCATCAGCGACGACTCGTCCAAGCCGAGGTTGCCCGAAGTCTTGATCAGTTCCTTGATATCGGTCCAGGCGAGATCGGCGTCGACGTAGCCGAAGCCCTGGTCCTCGAAGCCGACCTTCGCGTTGTGGTCGGCGAGCCATTTGAGGACCGCGAGCCGGTGCGCCGGGCGGTCGAGGAAGTAGAGGATGCCGATGCGCGCCGTGGCCTTGAGCTCCGGGGCGGCGAGCGCCGTCAGGGCCTCGACGCGCGCCAGGGTCTCGCCCGAGGAGATGGCGGCGGCGCCCATGACTTTCTGACGGGCGCGTTCCGCGCGCGCGAGCCCGGTCTCGCGAAAGGCGAGCGCCTGGATGCGGGCGGCGGCGGGGTCGAGCAGCGGGATCCGGTCGGAGCATGCGGCGACGCTGGCGAGGGAGAGCGCCAGCGCGGTAAGGCGCGAGAAACCATGCATCGATCGGGACTCCTCGAAGGGTGTTTCGAGGGGCCTTCATATGCGGGGAGACCAGAGCCGGTCAACAGCGTCAGTAAGGCGCCAATCGTCACGCTCGACGTCCCCGGCGCCCCGCAACAATGGCCTGGAGCGACGGCATGTTTCCTGCTAAAAGACCCCGCCTGCCAATTTGCGCCGTCAGTTCAGCCATTTATCAATGGAATCAATAAGATGAGCATAAAGACCCACGACCGCACCGGCCCCGGTGGGCATCCGCGTGGCCTGTATCTGCTGTTTCTCACCGAGATGTGGGAGCGTTTCTCCTACTACGGCATGCGCGCCCTGCTCGTGCTCTTCCTCGTCGCCACCGCCGAAAAGGGCGGGCTCGGCTGGAGCCAGGAGACCGCGAGCCGCCTCTACGGGTGGTACACCGGCCTCGTCTACCTGACGCCGATCATCGGCGGCTGGCTCGCCGACCGCTTCATCGGGACGCACCGCTCGCTCCTCATCGGCGGCGCCATTATCGCGGCCGGCCACTTCTCGCTGGCGTTCACCGGGACGGGCACCGGGTTTTTCTACCTGGGCCTCGTGCTCATCATCATCGGCACCGGCTTCTTCAAGCCCAACGTCTCGACGATGGTCGGCCAGCTCTACCCCGCCGGGGACGAGCGCCGCGACGCCGGCTTCACCATCTTCTACATGGGCATCAACCTCGGGGCGCTGCTCGGGACCCTGCTTTGCGGCTACCTCGGCGAGAGCGCGCGCTGGGGCTGGCACTACGGCTTCGGCGCCGCCGGCGTCGGCATGGTGCTCGGCCTGATCGCCTATGCGGCCCTCCGCCACCGCTTCCTCGGCGACGTCGGCGAGACGCAGCCCGCCGCCGCGCGCGCGCAGCACACGAAGGATCCCCTCACCCCGGTCGAGCGGCGCCGCGTCCTCGCGATCCTCATCGTCGCCTTCTTCGTCGTCTTTTTCTGGGCCGCGTTCGAGCAGGCGGGCTCCTCGATGAACCTCTTCGCCCTCAACAACACGCGCCGCATGCTCTTCGGCCTCGAGATCCCGGCCTCCTGGTTCCAATCAGTCAATCCGGCGATCATCCTCGGCGGCGGCCCGCTCATGGCCTGGCTCTGGGTGCGCCTCGCGCGCGCGGGCAAAGAGCCGAGCACTCCCACCAAGATGGCCTGCGGCCTCTTCTTCCTCGCCGCCGGCTTCGGCGTCCTCGTCTTCGGCGTGCTGAGCTCCAAAGACGGCGCGCTCGCGAGCCCGCTCTGGCTGGTCGGCGCGTACATGCTTCACACGATCGGCGAGCTCTGCCTGTCGCCGGTCGGCCTCTCGCTCGTGACCAAGCTCGCGCCGGCGCGGTTCGCCTCGCTGCTCATGGGCTGCTGGTTTTTGGCCAACTTCGCCGCCAACCTCGTCGGCGGCTACCTCGCCGGCGCCATGGAAGCCATCAAGTCCGGCGCCTATTTCCACGTTTTGGGGGGCCTGGCGGACTTCTACCTCATCTTCGTCGTGACGTCGGCGGTGGCGGGAACACTGCTCCTGCTCCTCGC